>NZ_CEZPJD010000062.1:0-19550 GCF_983059655.1 Okeania sp. | reverse complement strand
ATACTTTTAAGGAACATCTCAATTCTCACAACTGATTCCTGATTGCTATATTTTTAATTAGACACAAAATAAATAAGTGGTTTAAATGCCCAACAGCTGATCTATTATAGTAATGAATAATATCAAATTCAATTTCACTTAATACTAATTTTTGATATGTCATACCATGTTCGGTTAAATATTTAAAAATAAACGGTCATTTCAGTTATCAGTTATCAGTCATCAAGAACACCCGAACAGAGAGAGGGAATAAAAAAATAGCGATCTTATAACAGTTACTATTACTATATTTTAAATATCAAAAACTTAAAATTTAGACAACGCAATATTCTTTGCTATTCCTTATAATTAAGGTTTGCTGAATAAAGTTTTTTGGTAAGGGTAGGAGCCAAAATCCAGAATCGTTGAAGTCAGAAGGAATGGGAATTCTAGAAGAGGTAGTTAGAAGAATATTCACTTGATTTTCTTCCCATATCTTGCCCAAAATACTAACTTTTTGAGCAATTAGAGCTAAAAACCATGTACTTTTTCAATGCCTAAAAAGGCACTTACCTTTATCTGGTAATTATTTGAGATTTAATCAGCAAACCCTAATTAAGGTTTAAAGACTCCTATTTCAAAGAATGAATAAATCAAAAAAAACCTTTTCATCAATCTCATCAATTTTCAAGAAAGGTAATTAGGGTTTGCTGAAAAAGTCTTTTTGCGCTCGGCAGGGAGTAGGGAGCAGGGAGTAGTGAAGAGTCAAGAGTTGGAAGGAGTTGTAGAGGACGTACAAAGAAAAAATTATCCCAAGATTTTTCTGCTTCTATACTTACGCCAATACTCACTTTTTGAGCTTCCTTAGGCAAAAACCTGGTACTTTTTCACTACCTAAAAAGGCAAAAACCTTTAGATATCAAGACTTTTATATTTAATCAGCAAACCCTAATTATTAATTATTAATTGTTGAATTAGGAACAGAATTATGGAATAATATTAGCTCCTGTTTTAAAGCGTAACAGCTCTGCTGGATTTCTACCAGATGGCCTATTCGACTAAACATTTTAGCTAACTTTTAGGCCAACAAGTCAAAACTATCATGCCAGAAGATAGCTTTGATACTGATAAGAAGTAAAAAATTGAATATAGCAGCCGAAGGAAAAGTGTTTGACTATTAAAAGCTCAAAACTCAGACAACGCAAGCCTTTTCCTTCTCTAGTAGATAACTAATTTCCTAGATAACTAAAAGTCTTCTTCCTTCTTCTTTCTTCCTTCTTCCTTCTGCTATAAATTAGAATAAATCTTATATACTTGCTAAATGCTCCAGATCTCATTACTTAAAACTAAAAGCCAAATTCTCTTATCTACTTGTCTCACTATTTCCATTTCACTATTTGGATGTACTCAAAACTCTCCAAAATCTGTAACACCTGTAGCAGAATTAAAACGCAGTAAACAAAGTATAGTAGTATCAGCTCATCCTCTAGCCAGTGAAGCAGGAGAATTAATTCTGCAAAAAGGCGGAAATGCAGTAGATGCAGCCATTGCTACAGCCTTCGCAATTTCGGTAGTAGAGCCATTTTCCGCAGGTATTGGTGGGGGTGGTTTTTTGCTATTAGGAACTCCCCCAGAAAATCCAGAAATTCAGAAACAGTATAAAATTCAAGCGTTAGATTTTAGGGAAAGAGCGCCCAAAGCAGCAACCCAAAATATGTACCTTAACTCACAAGGAGAAATTGAAAAAAGAGCAAGTTTAGATGGACATTTAGCAGTAGGAATACCTGGAACTGTTGTGGGGTTATATACTGTTCATAAATACTATGGAAAATTACCCTGGTTAGAATTATTACAACCAGCTATTAGTTATGCCCAAAATGGGTTTGAAGTAAGCGATCGCTTCGTTAATAGATTAGAAAGACGTTTAGAAGTAATCAACAAAAATGCCGCAGCAAGAGAAATATTTACAAAGGATGGAAAAGCATATCAGTCAGGAGATTTACTAATTCAAAGTGATAAAGCTCAAACTTTAGAAACCATTGCGAAAAATCCACAAAGCTTTTATACAGGCCAAATTGCTCAAGCGATCGCTAATGATATGTCTGCTAATGGAGGTTTAATTACATTAGAAGACTTAAAAAATTATACACCAATTTGGCGTCAACCTATCTGTGGCAACTTTCGACAAGCGGAAATTTGTGCCATGCCGCCACCATCATCTGGGGGAGTCCATCTACTACAAATATTGAATATTGTTGGCGAAACTAAATTGCAAGAGTGGGGCAATAAAAATCCTGATACTATTCATTTACTGACTGAAGCAATGCGGGTTGCTTATGCCGATCGCTCCAAATATTTAGGAGATCCAGATTTTGTACAAGTACCTGTCAGAGAATTAACCAGTCGTAGTTATGCTCAACAGCAACGTCAAGCTATTAATCTCCAACAAGTCAGACCTTCCACTGAAGTACAACCAGCATCACCAGAAACTCTAGGGCGTTTTATTTGGGAATCTCCAGATACTACTCATTTGACTGTAGTGGATCGAGAGCGCCAAGTTGTTAGTATGACATATACAATAAATGGTAGCTTTGGTGCTGGAGTAGTAGCGAGTGGTACAGGAATATTATTAAACAATGAGATGGATGACTTTGCTGGTGCTCCAGGAGTACCAAATTTATATGGTTTAGTGGGAGGTGAGGCCAATGCGATCGCTCCAGGAAAAACCCCTTTGTCAAGCATGACCCCTACTATTGTAACACAGGATGGTCGGTTAATTATGGCAACTGGCTCTCCAGGAGGAAGTACAATTATTACTACAGTGTTGCAGGTAGTTTTAAATGTACTGGAATATCAAATGAATGCTGCCGAAGCAGTATCTGCACCTCGTTTTCATCATCAATGGTTGCCTGATAGATTACTTTTAGAAACGGGAGGGTTTAGTGAAGTAACTGTGAATGAGTTGAAACAGCGAGGACATAATGTTGAAATGCGTGATGGTTGGGGAAATGCAAATGTAGTTGTGGTGGATGAAAATGGAGTGTTGGAAGCAGCAGCAGATCCTCGTGGAGAAGGGGAGGTGAGAGTGGGGGAGTAGAGGTTTCTTGAGGACACGGGGAGGGGGAAATACGGAGACGCGGAGAGAGGAAGACGCGCATTTAATGAATAGAGCGAGTAGATTGAATTAATTACTCAATTATCCAATCTCTGCGTCCCCGTGTCAAATCTTATTGTAGCAAACATTTATCAAATTGGTATTTTCATTTAATTTTTATCTCCTAAAAATCACGAAATACAGCATCAAAAATAGAGCGGGAAATTCTAAATTTGATTTTGATAAGATTTTGATAAAACTCATCTTTATTACCTATTTCTATTTTTTCCTCCACAGCTAATTTTTTCAAAATAGCTAAAGTGCCCTTTACATTTAATCCTAAATTAGTAGCCATTTTTCTAGCAGCTAAATCGTCTAAAATTACAAATTCAGTCTGTAATTCCGTAGCCAGAACAATAGTTTCTGATTCACCCCGACCAAAATTCATATTTAACCGATTAAATAAAGAAGTTAAATTAGTGCTTTTTATAATTAACTTTTCTGCTGCTAATATGGGAGTCAATGCCTGACTAATATCATCACTTTTAGCATTAATTTCAGTCACCACAGAAGGCGTTATATAAAATTCATAATTGTCATTAAGAAATAATTCTAAAGCTTGCAACCTGACTAAAAAGATAATAGGAGACGAATCAATCGCGATTTTCAAAACTTTTACTTATTAAAATATTAATTATTACTTACTAAACAGTGCAAAGTTCTTGGAATAACTATTGCTAGCTAAGGCTTTCAGCGTTCTAAGGGTTAAAAAATCTTTTATTCTGAGCTGTAAGTACTGTAAGCCCTTGCCAGTAATATTTTCAGTCTTCAAAACAAATCGTTTTTTGGGAGAACTTTGTACTCTCCAGTTACTTATTAATTATTAATTATTAATTATTAATTGTTTACCACCTTTGTTCCTGTTCTATATCCTCAGAGGAAAGATAGGAAAATTCAATGCCTAATAAATCCAATATTTGCAATAATTCCTCAGCATCAATTTCCATAATTTCCGCGCTTTTTCTCAAACTAATTAATCTAGTCATTAAAGCACCTAAGACAAATAAAAATTTTTCCTTTTTTTCCGGTTCAACAAAAATTGGTAAAGCAGCAGCAATATTTTTAACATCAAGAGTAGTTGTCATTTCAGTTATCAGTATTTTGTTAAGTAGGGGAGTGGGGGAGTAGTAAAAAGTAAGAATAATTAATATTAACTAGACTATTTTTAGCAAAAAGATCATTATAACTGTTTTGATTAATTAATAACTTAAGTCTTACCCAACTATAGCATTACTTGTAGGAATTGGTATAAGATATTTTTACTAAAAAGACACGAAAAAATATTTTTCAGGGTGAATTTTTTGTATCCTTAGCCTGCTCTAATTAAAGTAAGCATTCAGCAGTCAGCCGTCAGCTATCAGCTATCAGCTATTTGTTATTAACTCATTATCATACTAGAGAGGAATTATCTATCAAGGAGCATTAAAATTAATTAATGAAATTGGCTATAACCTCACCTCAGTTATTGCTTGCATAAGTTCAAAAGCTGATATGCTGTTTGCGCAGCATTCGGCAGGAAATGCTTACTAATTAAAAGATTTATTTTCTGGAGATGTCTAATTTTTAGTAAGTTCTAAAGAATTTTTCACATATTTGAAAAACTTAATTATATCATGTCCGGTAGCATCGGTATTGTATAGCAAAGGTAGGGAACAGACAGGAATACTTAAGAGCAAGAAAAAAAACTTAAATTTCCTGTAAATATTTACCAAAAAATGAGGTCTAAAGCCTCCCCTTTTAAGGCAGGGCTAATTCTTTGTCGTCAGAGAATATTCATAAGAAATACATTTAATTGTGCAAATATCCCCATCTCCCCATCAATTTTTCTCTAATAGATATCTCTAATAATAAAAAATAAAATCAATTATCACACATAAATTATCAATTATTTCCCCTCCTGGGAGGCGTTAGGGGTGGGTTCCCTACTCCCTCTTTTCTGGAGATGTCTAATGACAATAAATTGACCCTGCCCTTTTAAGGGGATGAAAAAATATTCAGTTCAGTATTTCAAGCCTCTGATTTTAGTGGTCGGTACTGATAACTGATAACTGAAATGACCTTTGGGTTTACACAAACGATACCAGCGGACATGATATTAACTAAAATCAAAGAAATTAAAAACTTACCAAAAAAAAATGTCTCAGACTGATGTAATTGTAATCGGTAGTGGAATTGGTGGCCTCAGTTGTGCCGCTTTACTAGCGCGCTATGGTTTTAATGTCATAGTTTGTGAAAGTCACTCCATTGCAGGAGGTGCTGCTCATAGTTTTGAATATCAAGGCTATAAATTTGATTCTGGACCATCTTTGCATTCTGGTCTATCTTATCGTCCCTCTACCAACCCACTAGCACAAGTTTTGGATGCTATCGACGAAACAGTTCCCTGTGTAACCTACGACACTTGGGGCTGTTGTTTGCCAGAAGGTGACTTTAATACCTCCGTAGGTGCAGACCAATTTTGTGACATTCTCCGAAAATTGAGAGGAGAAAGTGCTGTAGCAGAATGGCGTCAACTCCAAACAGTTATGGCTCCATTTGCAGAAGCAGCGATCGCTATTCCACCAGCTTCTCTCCGTTTTGACTTAGGAGCAATAATGACCATGGGGCAGTTTCTGCCTGCTATGGCAAAACATATTTTCAACATTGGAAAGTTAACAGGGCCGTTTTCCCAAATTATGGAAAATGTTGTCACAGACCCTTTTATTGACAACTGGCTTAATTTACTCTGTTTCCTACTTTCAGGTTTACCTGCAAATGGTACAAGTGCTGCCGAAGTTGCATTTATGTTTGCCGAATGGTATCGACCAGGAGTTGTACTTGACTATCCTATTGGTGGCAGTGGGGCAATAGTTGATGCTTTGGTGCGTGGGTTACAACGTCACGGTGGTCAATTGATGTTGAATGCTCATGTGGAAGAGGTGTTAGTTAAAAATGGGCGTGCTGTTGGCGTGGGTTTACGAAATGGAACAGAAATTAGAGCAAAGGAAGCAGTAATATCCAATGCTTCTATTTGGGATACTTTAAAATTATTGCCAGAAGGTGCAGTGCCAAAATCTTTTCGGGAAGAGCGACAAGGAACACCGGAATGTAATAGTTTCATGCACTTACATTTAGGTATTGATGCTACAGACATCAAACCAGGCTTGGCGTGTCACCACATTATTGTCAATCATTGGAATGAGATAGATGCAGCTCAGAATGTTGTGTTGATATCCATTCCATCTTTGATAGATGCTACTCTTGCACCACCTGGTAAGCACGTTATCCATGTCTATACTCCAGGAAATGAACCTTATAAATTTTGGCATGGTATGGATAGAAAGAGTCAAGAATATGCACAACAAAAGCAACAACGAGCTGAGGTGATGTGGCAAGCATTGGAGCGGGTAATACCTGATGTACGTTCTCGTTGTGAAGTAACATTGGTCGGCACTCCACTAACTCACGAACGTTTTCTCCGCCGCCACCGAGGAACTTACGGACCTGCAATTCGTTCCGGAGAAAGTTTGTTTCCTGGGCCAAATACACCTTTACCGGGATTATTATGTTGTGGTGACTCTACTTTTCCTGGTATCGGTTTGCCTGCAGTGGCAGTTAGTGGAATGATAGCAGCAAATACTCTTGCTCCTGTTTCTCAGCATTGGAAAATGTTGGAAAGTTTGGGGTTTTAAGCAACATAGTGCAGGATAGCGGAAATAACTAAGGAATGAGAATTAAATAAGATCCAAAGTTTTTGTCTAGGAGTATTCCACTGAAATACTTCTGTGCAGAAAATTTGGAAGTTAATAAATCCTCATTCCTAACCAGTTATACCATTTTGATAAATGTTTGCTACAAATAGTTAGGGTATTTCTTATAATCCATAATTATGAATTCATGAGTCATAATGAATATATTTAATGCCAGTTTTTATGTCGTAAATCCTCATTTTTTGTCAAAGGGCATTTCCTACAAAATCTTTTTATTGGACTTATTATTCGTAACATTCTTTTTTTTTATTGGTATTAAAAAAGATTCAAAAGCTTGTAAAATAACCTTTCTTCCCTCCTGCCCTCTGCCTTTTTGCAATAGGTTTTAGGTGGTAGGTGGTAGATCATAGGTTTTATATTATGTCCGGTAGCATTGGTCTTTTCATTAATGGATAATTGATAATTATCTCTGGTTAAAACCGTTGTAGGGCAATATCCTTAATTATAGATAGTAAAGCCTACTATAGCAATCAGGAATGAGTTGTGAGAATTGAGATGTTCCTTAAAAGTGTAGAATATAGCAATTATTATATTCATATGATACGTTTTTTTTCTCTTCTCTGTTCCCAGTTAAGTGTTCCCTCCATACCTAAAAATTTCCAATATCTCACAACTCAAATCATATTGCTATATAAACAATATTACTGCATAAAAGCTGCAAAAGGACAGCGACTTACTGGTGAATTAGAGACTTTTTGATTTTTTTTCAACCGTAAAAAGTTTTTGATAAAACCCATAAATTTCTGTTGTAAGGAATTAGAGGTTTGTGTTCCTCCTGATGATTTTTGTTTGTTTTCAGCAATAGCTTTACCACCGGATGTTAGACTATCTAAAAATTTTGTATTGTCATAATAGTGTTCTAATGAAAGAATTTTTAAATCATCACTAACTTTGACAATACTTATTCCAATGACTTCAATTGTCTCTCCTGTAGAAACATAATCTTTATAATTTCCTCGAAAATGTCCCCAATGTCTCCATTTAACAACAATTGTTGGTGGGGGAGAATAAACTTCTACGACTTCCCATAAAAAACCTTCGGGAAATGCAGTATGAAAGAGATTTGTGGAAGTCTCAAAACTTTCTTCTGAGGCTTTGTAATGTTGAGTATTACCTATCAACAATTTGTAAGTACCTGAGTCGATTAAGTCTTGTAATTGATAATTAGTTCCACCGTTTGTACTCATGCGGAATTTATCTTGAACTACAGTTAACCAGTCTTGAGGATTTGTTTTAAAATTTGCCTCAATATCGAATGTTCGTACTAAATTTTGTACAATTGATTCAAGAGAGTTTTCTGTGTGGTTATATTTACTTTCTTTGGCTAGATTTTTAGTAGAAGCAGTATAATTTGGTGCTGCTCCATTACGCCATTCTACGTTCTGACTTGATTTTAATACTTCCTCTCTATCTTGAACCCATAATGGTAGATTATCGGTGTTAAGTTGAGTCATTATATACCTCGTTTCATTAATGGATAATGGATAGTTGATAATGGATAATTACCTCTTTAACAATTGATAATGAACAATGAATAATTGGGTGCATCTCGTATTTGCAAAAATACTTTTTTATTATGTATTCCCTGTTGCCTGTTGCCTGTTGCCAAAAAGCGATTTTTGGCTTTATTCATGCATTGAGATGCACCCGAATAATTATTTTTAGCGCAATTATCAATTATTAGGAGAAACTTTCAACCTAATGAATCAGCTCTAATTATCAATTTGTAAATTATTAGTTAATACAGATAAAAGTAGATTTTCAAAATAACCATTAACTGGAAAAGTTGAATGTCTTTGTAATTCCATCTGTAAGTATCATTGCATCTGTTAATTATTAACACCAGGGAAGTTCAGGAAGTTATAAAAGTTATTTGTGTATTTGAGTATCAAATTTTCTGAACCATAACAATTCTAATATTTTTGTCAAAAAAGTATAGTCAATAATAAATCGAATAAAAATGTAAAACTTCCATAAAAATCCATAACTTCCAGATTGACGATCTTTATGATTAGGAAGAAGAAGAGGTAAATTATGGGTAATTCTACTATGACTGGACGAGGCAGAAGTAAACGAGGAGTTATTCTAACAAGTGAGGGATGGGATAAACTCAATAATGCTAAACAAATTCAAGAAAGTCAAGAAAATTCTGTCAAACCTTATACTATTGAATCTTTAAGTGAAATAACTCGACTCGACCCGGCGACAATTTCTAAAGTTTTACGTCGAGAAGTTGGTGTTGATAAGCGTACTTTAGATCGCTTTTTTCGTGGTTTTGGTTTGGAGTTAAATCCAAGTGATTATACAAAATTAGATGTAGTTAATAATAAGGTTGAAAAACCAAGGGATAATAAACTAAATAATTATTTTTGTGATGAAGCGCCAGATGTTTCGATTTTTTATGGTCGTTCTGAAGAGTTAAATATACTCAAAGAATGGATTGTAGATAATGGATGTCGTTTAATTACACTAATCGGAATTGGTGGAATTGGAAAGACAACTTTATCAGCGAAAGTGACTAAAAATCTGAGTCAATATTTTGATTATTCAATTTGGTTTTCTTTACGGAATTTACCACCACTTTTAGAAATAATTACTAATTTATTACAAATTTTATCTAATGGAGAGGAAACAGATTTAGGGAAAAATATTAATCTCATAATTAATAAGTTAATTGGATATCTGAAAAATCAACGCTGTTTATTAATTCTTGATAATGTTGATACTATTTTTTCGGAGGGTAATTATGCTGGTAATTATCTGGAAGGATATGAGGATTATGGTGAATTTTTTAGAAAATTGGGGGAAGTTAATCACCAAAGTTGTTTGCTAATTACTTCTAGAGAAAAGCCCAAAGAAATTGCTGCTATTGAAGGTAAAGAATTACCTGTTCGTTCATTACAAATTAGTGGTTTGGGTATTTCAGAAATCAAGAAAATTTTTCAAGCTAAAGGGGTTGTTCATACTAAAGATTCAGAGTTAAAACAGTTAATTAATAATTATGGTGGTAATCCTTTATATCTTAAATTTATCGCAACTACCATACTAGATCTATTCGACGGTAATATTGATGATTTTTTTGCTCAAAGCACAACAATATTTGGCGATATCTGTAATCTTATCGAGGGACAATTTCAACATTTATCACAATTAGAAAAATCTGTATTGTATTGGTTAGCTATCAATAGAGATGCTGTGGCGATCGCCGAATTAAAGAATGATTTATTGTCGCCGAAGTTTGAACATAGGAATGAATCTTCTCTGGAATTAACATCAATTAATCAATTTAGTTTACTAGAGATACTAGAGTCGTTACATCGTCGCTCCTTAATTGAAAAAACTAGAGATAATATTCACAATAGCTCGAAATTTTCACTACAACCAGTAGTTATGGAATATGTAACTATAAATTTAATCGACAAAATATTTCACGAAATTATCTGTGGAGAAATTTCACTACTTCAAAGTCATGCTTTGCTCAAAGCTACGGCATCGGATTACATTCAAGAAATACAAAAACGTCTAATTATTGCCCCAATTATCGAACGTTTAGAAATGACTTTAGGGAGTAAGGAGGAAATTGAGAGTTATTTGATGAAAATGCTCGATCGCTTCCGCAAAAAGTCTCCATCTTTTACTGGATATGTTGGGGGAAATATTCTCAATATACTATCTAACTTATCTATAAAAATTAGTGACAAAGATTTCTCCGAGCTAACTATTTGCCAAGGAAATTTACAGGGAATAACTTTAAACAATGTTAATTTTACAAATAGTAACTTTGCCAAAACAACTTTCACTGATACCTTTGGTATTATTTTTAGTCTGGCTTTTAGTCCGAGTGGAGAATTTTTAGTTACGGGAAGTATTAATGGTGAGGTTTGTTTGTGGAAATGGCGAGAAAATCGACAAATTTTTAAACATCAAGAACATACAACTATAGTAGATTCTATTACTTTTAGTCCCGATAATCAAAAAATAGCTAGTTCTAGTAGAGATAGAAATATAAAAATCTGGGATATTGCTACAGGAAAATGTATTTATACTTTAAACTCACCTAATAATCAGACAGTTAAAAATATTCTCTTTAACTTAGATGGAAGTCAGTTATTTGGTTACTCAGAAAAACAAATAATATCTTGGAATTTAGAAACTGGTAATTCAGATATATTGATTGAATCAGAGAGTCGTATTTCTGCCTTAAGTCTTTCCCCTCAAACAGATATTCTAGCTTTTGGTTGTGAAAATGGTGTGGTTTATCTGTGGGATATAAATACAAAAACAATTATTAATAGTTTTGACACGAATAGTGGCGTAATTTTATCAGTCAAGATTATCGATAATAATCAGATTTTAGCTTCTAGTTTAGAAAATAAAACTGTAAAAATTTGGGATGTACATAATTGTAAATGTTTAAATACATTCAAATCTCAGAGCTATCATATTTCCTTGATTGATATTAGTATAAATGGTGAAAAATTGGCGACTGGTAGCGGAGAAAAAATTGTTAAAGTCTGGAATATTCAGACAGGTTTATATTTACAAAATTTAGAAGGGCATCTTTCAGAAATTAACGCCTTAACTTTTAGTAATAAAAATATATTAGCCACAGCAAGCGTCGATAGAACAGTAAAAATATGGGATATAACTGCAGGTAAATGTCTGAAAACTTTACAGGGTCGTGCAGATTTTGTTCATTCAGTTGTATTTACTAATAAAAGTCAAATAATTGTTAGTGGAAGTCAAAATACCATTAAATTTTGGGATGTAAATACTAATCAATGTCTATCTACTTTTTTTGAACATAAAGATTGGCTTTCTTCATTAATTATTAGTCCTGATGAAAAATTTATAGCTTGTGCAAATGTTGGTAATAGAAATAATATTATCCGACTTTGGCAGATAGATAGCCTTACTAAAAATAATATTCACGAAGTTACTAATAATCAAATATATCACAAAATATTGCAAGGACATAATGATAGTATTTGGTCTATTGCTTTTAGCTCAGATAGTACGAAAATAGTTAGTGGTAGTAGCGACAGAACTGTAAAAATTTGGAATTCTCAAACAGGAGAATGTGTAAAAACTTTCTACGGTCATTCTCGCCCGATACTTTCTGTTGCATTTAGTCCTGATGGAAAAACAATTGCAAGTTGTGGCGGTCATTCAATTATTAAATTTTGGGATATAGTAACCGGGGAATGTAAGATAACTATACAAGAAAAAGCTTCTTATATTATTAGATTTAATTTTAATGGTTTAATTTTAGTTAGTGGGCAAACTACTGGAATAGTTAAACTTTGGGATATAGTTACTGGAGAATGTATTGAGACTTTAGGAAAGTTTGGTAAACCAATTATTTCTATGGCTTGTAGTTATGATGGTAAATTTATCGCTTATGGTACTTACGATGGAATTGTAAATATTTGGGATATTAAAAATAGTCAATCAATTGAAATATTACAAGAAAAATTTTCCTCAATTTGGTCTCTTGCTTTTAGTTCAGATTCCAATTTTTTAGTTATAGGTAGAGATAGAGAAAAGTTTCAAGTTTGGGATATTAATGCTGGTAAAATAGTTAATTCTTTTCAGGGCAATAGACCTTATGAAAATATTGATATTTCAGGAGTAACAGGTCTGTCAAATTCAACTATTACTAATTTAAAAGAATTAGGTGCATATAATTTTCATTAATTGATAATGGATAATTGATAATTGATAATTGATAATTGATAATTACCTCTAGTTAAAACCGAGAGGATTGAATATAAGGAATATTTTCTTTTCTCTTGGTCGATTGGATATGGCGAGGAGACCTCGCCATCCCACCCTACGGGAAGCTGCGCTTTTCGCGCCAGCGTTGCAAAGCAA
This sequence comes from Okeania sp., assembly GCF_983059655.1. Lineage (NCBI taxonomy): Bacteria > Bacillati > Cyanobacteriota > Cyanophyceae > Oscillatoriales > Microcoleaceae > Okeania > Okeania sp. The sequence continues at coordinate 6,794 of NZ_CEZPJD010000062.1, read as the reverse complement.
ACGACCGCTTTTTTCCCTTAAAAGGGGAGGCTTTAAACCAGAATTATTTAATTATTAATTATTAATTATTCGGTAAGCAAGTAAGTAATTTATCCTGGGTGATTTAGCGGTTTTAGCAGTTTTAATAGATATGTATCAAGCTATCATTTTAATCTTTAGATATACTCAAAATATTAGCCATCAAAACTAATACAACTCACAATGAATCTTATTAAACTTTTACTCAGCTATTCCCCTAAAAATTTTGCTCTGGCAGTATTGTCAGGTATCCTTAGTGGTGCTAGTGCAACAGGTCTAATTATTTTAATCAACAACACATTAACTCAGGGCTATTCATCAACAACTACTCTGGCTTGGCTTTTTGTAAGTCTCTGTCTCCTTCGAGTTATTACCAATTTTGCCTCTAGATTTTTTTTCATCTATCTTTTACAAGATTTTACCTTCCATTTACAAATGGATTTAGTTCGTAAAATTTTAGCATCTCCTCTACGTCAATTAGAAGAAATAGGAGCACCTCGTCTTTTAGCTACTCTTACTAAAGATATTCAAAGATATTCAAGAGATCGCCGGCACTGTTTCTAGTCTTCCTATTTTGTCGATCAATATTGTCATTTTATTCGGTTGTGGAATCTATGTTATTTGGTTATCTCCTACTGTATTCTTGATTGGTTTATGCCTTTTTATTCTAGGGTTATGTAGTCATTACTTATTAACTAAAAAAGCTCGGTCTTTGCTTGAGTTAGCTCGAGAACAGCAAGATAAACTATTTCACCACTTCCAGACCATAACTGAGGGTAATAAAAAACTCAAACTAAATTATCAACGACGTGAATTATTTACGACACAATATTTTGAAACTACTGCTGTATCTTATAAAAATCATTATATTGATAGTAAAACTATCTTTGCTGGTGCTATTAGTTGGGGACAGATACTGTTCTTTGTTGTCATTGGTACCTTTCTATTTGCTCTGCCCAGATTAGTTAATATCAATTCTACTATTATATCTCACTATACTCTAGTCTTCATTTATGTTATGACTCCCCTAGAATATGTGATTGGCTATCTTCTTGAATTAACTAAGGCTGAAGTTTCTCTAGAAAATATTAACGATTTAGGGTTATCCTCACCAGTTAATTCCCAGCAAGAAAACTCTCCCAATTTATTAGAATCAGTGGTTTCTTGGCAATGTTTAAAATTCATCGGTGTCACCCATGAATATTATAGAGAATTTGAAGAAAAAAATTTTGTTCTTGGTCCGATTGACTTGACATTTTATCCAGGGGAACTGGTTTTTATTATTGGCGGTAATGGTAGTGGTAAATCTACCCTAGCTAAATTAATTACCGGACTTTACACTCCTGAAAGTGGGGAAATTTATCTAGATAATAATCTTATAGATTCTCAAAATAGAGAGTGGTATTGCCAACAATTTTCTGCTGTTTTTTCTGATTTCCATCTCTTTTATCCTTTATGGGGTATAAAAAGTTTTGACTTAGATAACAAAATAAACGATTATTTAGAAAAGCTACAATTAGACCACAAAGTTAAAGTAAAAAACGGTGTTCTATCTAATATGGATCTATCAACTGGACAGCGTAAACGCCTTGCTTTATTAGTTGCTTATCTGGAAGACAGACCAATATATTTATTCGATGAATGGGCATCAGATCAAGATCATGAATTTAAGGAAATTTTCTACACTGAACTGCTACCAAAATTAAAGGATCGAGGCAAAACTATACTGGTAATTACCCATGATGATCGATATTTCGATCTAGCAGACCGAACTATCAAACTTGAAGAAGGAAAAGTTATTAATTAATCATATTGACCTTAAAAAAGACTAAAATTGTGACAGATGAATAAATATCTTTAAGCAGTTGAATCGAAACTTTTATTTATAAAAATTGGATGTTATCCAACTCAAATAAAGGTTTCTTGAAGTTGACTTCATAACATTGCAAATGAGGATAGGAATATCGTCTCCGGAACCAAGATAAATTGTAATGGAGAAAAAATTAATACAGACAAATAAATTACGAACAATTCAATTATCACATTAGTAGATAACTTACCCACTGGTGGGATTACAGTTTCAGAATTACGCGCTTAGGTTGTAGGTTTTAAAGGGTATTTGTCAAATAAAATTAGATTTTTTAGTTGAATAAAAAGTCATGCGTAGATACGAAAAGCCCCCATTAAACAAACAGTATCACAATTTTTTTGAGGATGCAAGGGAAAATCTCCCCGCGCCACCGATTTTTTCGAGTGCTTCACAGAATGATATTTTCCTTGATTTTCAAATTCTTGTCAGAGATAGTAAAAGTTAGAATTTTATTGTATTTGAACGACTTATCGGAAGGTTTGTTAAATGCAAATTAGGATAGAAATATCGGCTCCGGAACGAAGATAAAATGTAATGGAGAAAACATTAATACAGACAAATAAATTATGAACAATTCAATTATTAAATTAGTCGATGACCTACCCAATAGTGGGATTACAGTTTCAGCATTACGCGCCCTAGATTTCATCGTACCTGGAGAATGGAACAATTTAGTAGGCTTTGAAAATACAGTTCGGGAAGTTACTGGCAAAGATAAACCTAAGAAAATTCAGCAAATTAGCGAACGTGCTCTATGGATATATAACGACAAATCTCAAGGATATCAGGACGCTATCTGGGTTTACCAAACTTTAGATAAAGCTGATGCTGCTATGGGTGCGGCAGCAATGGCCAACAAAATTGGTGAAAAAATCTCTTTCTTGGGTTTTCTGAATAAATTAACTCCATCAGCAGATAAAACTCAGGCAGTTGATTTAGCGATTAAGGTTGTGGCTGAGTTGGTTGCTTTCTGCAAATTAAATGGAATGCCTACCAGAGAAAGTTTAGGAGAATTTTCGGCAGCTTTGGCAGAAGAATATAGTGGCCCTTCTTTGATGCGAATGGTTGCTTTGGTGTGTTTTGATGGGTTGATTCCTTTGGGGCCAGATTTTGTGAGTCGCGTGGGAGATATTATTGGGGGAATGGTGCGACTCGTTGGCCACTAAACTAGGAACTAGATATAAATGGCCGTTCCAAGTCAATACATGAGGGCACCCTCGACTTGTGAATAACTCTTATTACCTTGGTGGTGAAATTCCATCCGCCCTGTTGTTGGGTTGAAAGCATAGACCACGGAGTAGAGACTGAACATCAATCTCCGAAGCTGGTTTAAAAGCGGGACAATACCAGTTACCAGGAACGATACCGCAAGCAAAGGCTGACAAGTGGACGAACAGAAAGGTAATTAAACTCTCGTAACAGTAAACCATCCCAAAGGTAGCTATGAGATGTAGGACGAAAGTCAGAGGGTCTATGGGTATAAATATTCATTCCGTTTATACCAACAACCATACTGAACCCTCCGGGAGATTTTACCCCACTAAATCAGCCGTAATAAAGGAATAAGGGAACGAGGAAACCTCTCTAAGACACCTAAGAATACAGGTCGAGAACTTAGGAAGCCATTCAAGGTCAATCTACGCAAAAGACGTAGGTCTTAGGGAGAGTAGGATTGGGTAAAAAGCAGTAATGCAGACTTACCCACTGTTAGACGTAATGTAAGGCAATGAATAGTAATGAATAAAGCTCAAACACTGAAAAGAAGATTAGGAAACCCTAAACCCTTTCTTGAGTGCGTCTTACATTCTGAGGAGACCTCAGAATTACGCACTCGCTTTTTAAGCGTAGCAAGGGATACAGAGGATATGCCTTTACAAATTTCAATCAATCGCAACCTCCAATGGAAGGATATTGATTGGAAGAAGGTAGAAAAATCAGTATTCAAATTACAAAAATTGATTTACAAAGCATCCAGCCGTGGCGAATTTCGCAAGATGCGCAGATACCAAAAACTTCTTTTAAAAAGTTATTACGCAAGGTTGCTAGCTGTTAGGCGCGTGACACAGGATAACCAGGGACGGAAAACTGCTGGAATAGATGGCATTAAAAATCTATCTCCAATGCAGCGATTCAACTTGGTGAACCTAATCGCATCACGCCACCTCAAAGCAAGCCCCACTCGCAGAATCTATATACCAAAACCAGGAAAAGATGAAAAGCGCCCATTAGGCATCCCTACGATGTACGACCGCGCATTACAAGCCTTGGTGAAGTTAGGTATGGAGCCAGAGTGGGAGGCACGTTTTGAGCTTAATAGCTATGGTCTTTTCCGGGGGTCAACACATGATGCCATCCAAGCCATCTTTGACAGTATCAAACTCAAGCCAAAATATGTGTTAGATGCTGACATATCCAAATGTTTTGACCGAATTAACCATGATGCACTGCTAGGAAAGATAGGCCAATCTCCTTACAGACGATTAATTAAACAATGGTTAAAGTCTGGGGTGCTTGATAATAATCAATTCCTAAAATCTGTGGAAGGTACACCACAGGGAGGGGTGATATCACCCTTACTAGCAAACATCGCCTTACACGGTATGGAGGAAAGATTAATGGAATTTGCCAAAACTCTAGGTATGAAAGATAACAAGGGGAGGCAAATAGGCCAACGGGAAAAAATAAGTAGTCTTTCTCTTATACGCTATGCTGATGACTTTGTAATTCTACACAAAGACATCAAAGTAGTTTTACAAGCAAAAACCGTAATTCAGCAATGGTTAAACCAGGTAGGATTAGAACTAAAACCAGAAAAAACCAAAATTGCCCACACATTGGAAGAATATGAAGGAAACAAACCCGGATTTGACTTCTTAGGGTTCACAATCAGGCAATGGAAGGTTAAGTCAACAAAACTTGGATTTAAAACACTCATAAAACCATCTTCCAAGAGTATTAAAACTCATTATCGGAAACTGGCAGATATATGTGATACCCACAAAAATGTCTCCACTAAAGCTCTAATAGCTAAACTAAATCCGGTAATTAGGGGGTGGACTAACTACTTCTCAGCCGTGGTCAGCAAAGAGATATTCAACAAAGTTGATGACCTCCTCTGGAAAAGATTATGGAGATGGGCAAGTAGGAGGCATCCAAATAAGTCAGCCAACTGGGTTAAGAAGAAGTATTTCCCAAAAATTAGTGACACCAGAAATTGGGTATTTAATGATGGCGAATGTATACTAAACCTACACTCAGATGTTCCTATTGTGAGGCACGTTAAGGTAAAAGGTAATAAATCCCCTTATGACGGCGATTGGACTTATTGGAGTAATAGAGTCGGTAAATATCCAGGCGTAAGGAAAGAAGTTACAACGCTGTTAAAACGGCAAAAGAATAAATGCGCATCTTGTGGACTAACTTTTAGACCAAATGACCTTATGGAAGTAGACCATATAAAACCAAGGTCTAAAGGTGGTGACAACACATATAAGAATAAACAACTGTTGCACCGACATTGCCACGATACTAAAACTGCCTTAGATAAAAAGACATACACGCAACCAAAGTTACAGGACTTACCTGAAGATTATTTATGGGTTAACGATATGTTGATATTAAGGCAGGGATGTACCCATGACAAGGGACGTTTAAGAGAGGAGCCGTGATGAGGTGAAAGTCTCACGTCCGGTTCTGAAGACGAGTCGGTTTGGTAACAAACTGGCTTAGTTTAACAGTTCTGCTAGTTTACAACAAAATCCTTTGTTTCAGAAGATAAATAATCTGATTCCTGGTGATAGTACCCAGGGTAAACTTGATTTTATTGGTAATAGTTTTGATGCGGTTGGGGGTTGGATGAGTAATTTAGTCTCGTCACGAGGATTAGATCCACAAATGATTATCGATCATTTAGACAATTTTGTAGCAATTGCTGATGATAAGTTGGATTATTTGGCGGCTTTTCTCGATATGACTACTAATTATTTTGAACATACTGGTACTCAAACTGTTGCTCGTCGTTTGATTTTGCAAGCGGCAGAGGAAGTTTAAAGGAAGGAAGAAGGAGACAGAAAATTAAACATTAAAACTTGACTTTTCTGCTTATTCCTGAGAGTAAAAAAACTGATAATTTTATTTTCTCAGAATTATTTTTGAGATTTTTCTATCTGTGGAATGGTTAACTGTTCCACTTTATTTTTATCTGATTAATATTATACCAATTTTAAAAAAGAATGCTACGAAAAGGTAGATATAGCAATCCTAAATCATTTATGAAAAATCACCATACATAAAAATTTTAGGAAAGTTAAAGGTTTGACGGTGTGTAACCAGCTCAAATAAGTATCTAGCACATGAGAAAGACTGACATAAGTATAGAACTCTCGGATAAATCGCTTCCCCTGTAACCATACATCCTCCACTGGATTTTGTCTGGGGTCATTTGGAGCCAAACGAATACAAGTTATCTTCCAATCTGACTCTTCCAAGCCTTGATTGACTGAGGCTAGATAGTCTTTAACAGCTTGAGAGCGATTGCTTGCTGGCTCCATCCCAAATCATCGCAATTCTTGATTCGGGGTTTTCATCTAATAGCAGTTGTAAAAAGGCAATTGTGGATGTAGAATTTCCTTTCTCATAGCCTTGGACTATAAAATCTTGGCTGTGGAGATTTAAAGCTCCATAGTAGGTCTGTTTCTGACGTTCATTAGTCATATTATGTCCGGTAGCATCGGTCTTGTATAGTAAATAGGGAACAAGGAACAGAAAACAGGGAATAGGCAAGAAAAAAACTTAAATTTTCTGTAGATATCCACGCTAACTTTTACACAAACGATACCAACGAACATGATATCATTGGTACTTCGATTCGCTCACTCCTGTTCCCCCATACATAACCACATAAATC
>NZ_CEZPJD010000061.1:2449-19603 GCF_983059655.1 Okeania sp. | reverse complement strand
CACTCGCTTTCTAGCTCTTTATATTTGCGCTTAAATTTTGGTCCATTGATAAGCCACATTCTGGGCACTGATAAGTTATTAGATTTAATGGCATATCTTTAACGTGACCGCAACTGCTCTCTATAAGAGTTCTACAGTGTATTTTTTTACTTTACCGGAAAGATAATATGTAAATAGTCATGATCAACTAATTGACAAAAGTCAAAAGTTAATTACCTTTTTCTGACTCTTTTTCAAGACTATTGACTTTTTATTTTCCAGTACAACTTCTGCTTCATAAAACCGATATAAAACGTCATCCTGAAGTGACATTTAAATGTTTACTTCCTGCTTTCACCAGAACTGTCGGCAGCACTCCGTCCACAGGCATTCACGGTCGTTCGCCGAAGGCGGAGCGTAGCTCTCACCGACCGCATTTCACAAATTGATACTTGCGTTTAAATCTCTGTCTATTGACAAGCTACAGTCAAGGCAATTATACCTTCTCAGGCTTAACGGCATATCTTGGACCTGACCACACCTCTCCACACACTAATGTGGAGAAGTTTAAGTAACTAGAGGGGTTGATTGCAAATAGTCTGAGGATGCTGTAAGTGATTTTTACTGTTCTCAACAGCAGAAGTTTTCAGACAAACCTTTTTTTCATGACATCAAAAAATTTGACATACTCCCAACGTTGCGCTTACGCAACAAAGCGGGATTCTTCAATCGAGAAACCCTGACCGCAGTTTCGTGTGAGGTGATGTCCTCTCCCTGTATTAAAATTATTGGCAGTAATATTTTTGAGAGACCTACTACTTAAAGTCTCTAGTTCCAATTTTCAGAACAACATAAAGAAACATCTAAGATTGCTGAGGCAAATAAATTTGCCTAAAAATAGGTTAGTTATATTTTTAACCTCTTTATTTCAAAGATGGATAATAGGCTAACCTCTTTTTGTTACCTATTTGATTGTTACACCAATTTATCTAATTGTCGCGTCTTAACTATTCACAACTATAAATATTATATATGAAAATGATTAGTTTTTTTTATGATTGAAATATTGATACAGAAACAATATATGTAGTATTGTAAAATAGTTATAAATATTTTCCTTTAATTTAAAGTGTAAAATAAAAAATAATATCATCACAGTGTTCTTCTATAAATAATTCGATGGGCGATACAAAGTAACACAACGCTCCATGTTAACGTAAGTAGTGCCCTAGCAAGTGCCATACCTAACCCTATTTGTTTCTTTTGTGGTGAAACTTTGCCCAAATACTCTTTTATTTTCAATTTTGGTTTTATCAGGACTTACACAGAAGACAATACTATACACCATTTATAGGGGTTAACAGCAGTTATCCCTACTATATTTGTGGTTATACGTAAGCTCTGTTTTTAATAAATGCACAAGATATAATACTATTTTCAGATAAATTCTATCAAGCTTAAGGAAAAAAATTATGACCAAAACCGATATTCAATCATCTCAAAAATTGAATTTTTTAACAACATTAGATAATAATAATAACCAAAGCATCTCCGTGTCTAACGGAATTTTTAGTATATTTTCTGCATTTCCAGAATATGACCGTGGCAACAGAATGTATAACATGGGCAGATACGAGTCAGCCATATCTTACTACGAAAATGCGGTTAAAATTAAGCCAGACTGGGCTGTAGGTTGGTTAAAACTAGGTCATTGTTTCTATAAACTACAAAAATATGAACAAGCAATAGAAGCTTATAAGCGATCGCTATCTATCAAGTCAAATGATGATGAAGCTTGGAATTGTTATGGTGTTGTATTATCTAATATAAAGCAGTATGAAGAAGCGATCGCTTGCTTTGACAAAGGAATAAAAGTTAACCAAAATAATTATGAACTCTGGTACAATAAAGGTGTTATTTTAGCTGAATTTAAACAGTATCAAACTGCTACTCATTGCTACAAAAAAGCACTAAAAATACAGCCGATGATGGGAGAAATTTGGTATGCTCAAGGGCAAACTTTATTAAATTTGCAAAAATATGCTGAAGCATTAGCTGCTTATGATTGTGCTGTAAAATTACAACCTGATAATTACCATATTTGGTTAAATAGAGGATTAGCTTTAGTTGAAACCTACCGTTATGCAGAAGCAGTAGCTAGTTACGACCATGCAATAGAATTACAACCAGATAATTATTTAGCTTGGTTTAATCGAGGAATTGCTCAAAGTAAACTACACAAATATCATGACTCAGTCTCTTCTTTTAATAAAGTAATTAAATTAAATCCAGATGATGATGAAGCTTGGTTTTATAAAGGATTAGCTTTAAAAAATCATTGGAAAGAAGGAGGAATTGCTTGTTTTGATAAAGCAATTAATCTTAATCCTAATTTACCAGAAGCTTGGATTAGTCGCGGGCATACTTTATTAGATTTATTCAAGTATGATGAGGCATTAGAATCTTTTAATCAGGCAATTACAATTAATTCTAATTATCCAGAATCTTGGTTAGGCCGAGGCAAAGCATTCATGGCACTTAGTAAGTACAATGAAGCCCTTATTGCCTATGGTAATGCTATTACTACCCAACCAGATTTTTTAGAAGCTTGGAATTGTCGAGGAGAAGCATTAGAAAAACTCCAGCAGTATGAAGCAGCATTAGCCGCTTATGACAAAGTAATAGAAATGAGCGTTAAACAAGGAGTTTCTGTGGCTAAAGTAGGTTTACAAAGAGGAGCTGCTTTAGAAAAGTTACAAAAATATTCTCAAGCAATAGCAGCTTATGATTTGGTCATAGCCAAACAGTCTCATAATTTTGATGCTTGGTTACAACGAGGATTATGTTTAGCAAAAATGGGAAACGACCGAGAAGCTGCTACAAGTTACGATCGAGCTATTAAGATTTGGCCTAATAATTATCAAGCTTGGTCAGAATTAGCTAAGATTATGGAAAAGTTAGAGCAGTATGAAGAAGCGATCGCTGCCTATGACCAAATAGTTTCTTTAAGACCAGGTAATCATCAAATATGGTTTAAAAGAGGATTAACTTTGGAAAAATTAGGATCTATTCAAGAAGCAGTTATTTCTTACAATATAGCTTTGGAAATTCAGCCTGATTACCAAGAAGCAATTAATAGAAAAAATCAGTTAAGGATGCAAGGTTAATTGAACAATTAATAATTAATAATTAACAATTAATAATTACTAATTACCTCTCCTTTAAAAGAAGAGGATTGAGTAATCATGAAAAATTTTCTTTTTATTCCCTGAAAAGAGGAGGCTTTCAACCACAATTTTTCGGTAAAACTAATTTAATTAGGCTTATGAAATATTGTATTTATCTGTCTAAAAATACTTGCACTACTACTACCATGATAAATATTTTTTCTACCAAACAGAATATTTAGTTATGAAGCAGTATTACCAATAGTCTTGTTGTTTTTAGTCTTATTTTCCTGTAATAAATCTGCCCAAGACCAAGCAAAACTAACAATCATAGCTTGAGCGATGGCATTCATCTGTTCTTTGTTATAATTTTTGGAAGTTTGTTGTGCTTCTTTAGATGCATTATTATTCATTTTGATTAATCTCCTCACTTTAAAACCCATACTTATAGATACAACTTCTATAAACTCTTGTCCGCAAAAATGCAACTGTGACAAATAAGAAACTGGATAGTGATATATATCATCAAAAATTTACCGACATATCAGTTTATATCATGTCCGGTAGCATCGGTATTGTATAGCAAAGATAACTGGAGTTTAGACTAAATAGTTGAAGATAAAACCAAGGAAAGGATGGAAAAAAATTGGACTATCATTATAGATGTGAGAGGCTTTGTTGCATGAAGGTGGCGATCGCAAAAACCACCCTTGTAGAGGAATGAACTAGAGAAGACAAATGGCATTTTCTCCTACATATGGCGTTTTTAAGGTGAAGCATGGGTAAGTCCTGTAAATTATTTGTGTGATTTTCGCTCCTCCCTGTCATACTAAATGGTATTACTCATTTTAGTAGTTTTACTCATTAAATGTCAAATCTGCTTAATTGAGATCAAAAATTGTTTCTCACGTCTGTTGATAGTCCAGATTTTTTCAATCCTTTACTTGATTTTATCTTCAACTATTTAGTCTAAACTCCAGTTTCTACCGTATCAAATAGATGTTTTTTTGCAACTTACTGGCGTATATGATGTTCAACTAAATAAGTAGGTGGGCTTAATTATCGGTACAATAGCAATAAAAATTCACGCGCAGTGAAAACCTCTTAAAGACTGGGTCATAAGTTCTTTTTCATATTTTTTATTTTGACCTTTATTTATGCCTACCTACTTACTCGTAATCAACTAAAGTTGCACTCTGTTGTTTACAAGAAAGGTGAGCATATTGCCCACCCTAAATTAAACTACTGGCGTGACACACCTTAAATGGTGGGTTAGATGAGGGGTGTGGGGAGACAAGTGGGACAAAGGAGAAAAAATCTAATGCACTATTTTAACTGTGTCAGTCCACTACACCAAACTACGCACTAAAATATTTCGCTGCAGAATGATAAGTAACGATCGCTGTCGTAGACTGTTCTGGATAAAGTTGCTCACTCTCATCCATATACATATCAATTCTATCTACTTGCAATAAGTCTAACTGCTTAAATTGATCCTGCATATTCGGACAAGCAGGATAACCAAAACTATAACGCGATCCTTGATAACGCTGTTTCAGAATATCCTTAATATTATCTGCATCCTCTGCACCGAAACCTAACTCCCGACGAATACGAGCATGTAACCATTCCGCCATTGCTTCTGCAGTTTGCACCGCCATACCGTGGAAATACAAATAATCTGTATACTGATCCGCAGCAAACAACTTCTGAGCAAACTCAGTGGCTATTTCTCCCACTGTTACAGCATGCATCGGGAACACATCAATAATTCCCGAATCCTTGGGAGCAAAGAAATCAGCAATACACAACCGTCCTAGTGACTTTTGCCGAGGAAATTCAAAACTGTTCACAACTTTTGTTGCTTTACCAGTCTGAGTAACTTCCTCGAAGTCATAGATGAAAAGTGTATTTCCTTCTGCTTGACAAGGGAAATAACCATAAATTGCTTGGGGATGTAGCAACTTCTCATCAATTACCCGTGATTTCCAAGTTTCCAGAATAGGATAAACTTTCTCAGCTAAAAATTCATCATATTCTTCCCGTGGTTGTCCTTGGGGTTTGCGGAATTGCCATTGCCCTGCCATCAACGCTTGCAAGTCTAAATACCAGAATAATTCCTCAAATGGCATATCTTCTGGTTGTAATAACTTAGTTCCCCAGAATGGCGGTGTGGGGCGATCGATATCTACTGCTACCTTATCGGAACGTCGAGTATCTACCACTGCTGGTTCAGGAGGTTTAGTTTCCTCTTTTTCTTCAGACTTAACTTGGGTAGCAACTTTACCATTGCCATTCCCATTACCATTGCCATTTTCTTCGGCAAACTCACCTAAGAACCCTTTAATGTCATCCCAATTATTATCTGCTTTTGCTGGCATCAATTTATCCATGAAATGCAAGTCGGAAAACGCATCCTTACCATAAACTACTTTACCTTTATAGGTATTTTGGCAATCTTGATGAACGAATTTAGGTGTTAGTGCAGCACCACCTAAAATCACGGGAACTGTAATACCTTCTTCGTTAAATGTTTCCAAGTTATCTTTCATAAATGCAGTTGACTTCACCAATAAACCACTCATGGCGATACAGTCAGCATTATGTTCCCGGTAGGCAGCAATGATATTATCAACTGGTTGTTTAATTCCGAGGTTAATTACTTTATAACCATTATTTGACAAGATAATATCCACGAGATTTTTACCAATATCGTGAACGTCTCCTTTAACAGTAGCAATAACAAAAATCCCCTTAGAATTATCCTCACCTGACTCTTCTGCTTCCATGAAAGGTTGTAGATAAGCAACTGCTGCTTTCATAGTTTGAGCAGACTGCAATACAAATGGTAATTGCATTTGCCCAGAACCGAATAATTCTCCTACTACTTTCATGCCATCTAATAAATAGACGTTGATAATATCTAACGGCGGATATGTTTCCAAAGCTTTTGCCAAAGCATCCTCTAAACCGATACGTTCCCCATCAATAATATGTTGTTTTAAACGTTCTTCAATTGGTAAATTTTCTGTAGCAGAACGGTCTTTTTTGGTTGTTTTACCCTGGAACATTGTTGTCAATTCAGTTAGAGGATCGTAAACACAAATATCCCCATCAAATTCACGTTGGTCATATATTAGTTTCCGACAAACTTCTTGATGTTCTGGTTCAATTTTTGACATGGGTAAAATCTTACTGGCACTAACAATAGATCCATCCAAACCTACTGCCATTGCTTCATGCAAAAATACCGAGTTCAACACTTGTCTTGCTGCCGGATTTAAACCAAATGAAATATTAGAAACCCCAAGCATTATATGACAATTTGGTAATTCTTCCCGAATCCTTTTAATAGATTCAATTGTGGCTTTCCCATTTTCCCTATCCTCTTCAATACCTGTAGAAACTGGCAAAGCTAAGGTATCAAAGAACAATTCATGGGCAGGTATGCCGTATTCTATTGCTGCATCATAAGCTCGTTTTGCTATTTCAAATTTCTTATCCGCCGTCCGCGCCATTCCATCCTCATCGATGGTTCCAACTACCACACCAGCACCATATTTTTTCGCCAATTCTAATACTTTAAAAAAACGAGGTTCTCCATCTTCATAGTTAGTAGAATTGAGCAAACATTTACCGCCAGCAACTTTTAAACCAGCCTCCATTTTTTCCCATTCAGTCGAGTCTAACATCAGAGGCAAATTAACATTTGTGACTAAACGAGATGCTAATTCGTGCATATCTTTAACCCCATCGCGCCCCACATAATCAACGTTAACATCGAGAATATGTGCCCCTTCTTTTACCTGAGATTTTGCCAGGGCAACTAAACCATCCCAGTCTTCATTATTGAGTAAAGTTCGACATTTTTTAGAACCACTAGCATTCAGTCTTTCCCCAACAATTAAGAATGAGTTATCTTGTTCGTAAGTTTCCGAAGAATAAATAGATGCTGCTGAAGGAACATAGTTATATTTTCGTTCTTTTGGTTTAAGGGTTTCGGTAATTTCAGCTAATGATTTAATATGGTCTGGTCGAGTACCGCAACAACCGCCAATAACTTGGACTCCCAGGTCTTCAACGAAGTGCATTAATGCCATTTTTAACTCTAAAGGAGTTAATCTATAGTGAGCTTGTCCGCCAATATTTTCTGGCAAACCAGCATTAGGAATACAGGAAATAACAAAAGGAGAATTTTCCGACAAATAACGAATATGTTCCTTCATTAAATCGGGACCAGTGGCACAATTTAGTCCGAGAATATCTATAGAATAAGGTTCTAAAATTGTTAGAGCAGCATTAATTTCTGAACCAACTAACATAGTGCCAAAAGATTCCATAGTTACTGACACCATGATGGGGCGACGATCGCCTTTTTTAGCAAAGGTTTCTTCTATACCATTTAATGCTGCTTTAATTTGTAAAACATCCTGACAAGTTTCTACAAGAAATAAATCTACTCCCCCATCAAAAAGACCTTCTGCTTGTTCCGCAAAACCATTTTTTAGGGTGTCAAAATCAATATGTCCGAGGGTAGGTAATTTTGTTCCTGGTCCCATTGAGCCAGCAACAAATCGAGGCTTTTCTGGGGTAGAAAATTCCGCAGTAACAGACTTTGCTAATTCGGCCGCTGTTTTATTCAGCTCATAAGCTTTGTCCGCTAAATCGTATTCTGCCAAGACAATTTTTGTACCGCCAAAAGTATCAGTTTCAATTACATCGGCACCTGCTGCTAAGAACCCTCGGTGGACTGTAGCAACTGCTTCTGGTTTTGTATGGACAAGATATTCGTTGCAACCTTCGTATTCTTTACCGCCAAAGTCTTCAGCAGTCAGATTTTGGACTTGAAGATTAGTACCCATTGCGCCATCAAAGACGATGACTGGGCGTTCTGGGCTATGGAGACGATTCAAAAATGGGCTATTCATTATTGTGTGTTTGGTTTTTAGTTATTAATTTTATACTACTCTTTTCAGAGTTTAAGAGCAATTTATGTTCTTTATGATAATATGTATTAAGAGGTGCTATCGCAATTAGAACATAGATTTTCTACAGTTAAATAATAACTTAAGTTAACTCACAAAAATGGAAGTTATACATCGGTGAATTCTGATTTATGTATCTTAAAATCTATCTAATTTTTATTGGTCGTAATACAGCGATTGCCAATAAATAGAATTTGAAACTAGAATTATATACCATCAAAAATGGTAGATTAATTAAGAATTTATTTCTATTACCATTACTCAAGTAAATATTTTCTATCAAACCAAGTTTGTCTAATAAAAATTAGACCGATAAATTAGATTTAATTAAAGTGCTTTAAAAAAAACTAATGATTTGATTCAATCAACCATAATGAAGTAGCTATGAATAGAACTGAGCAACTACCAACAATCAAATTTTATCAAAAGCTAAGTACTTGGTGGAAAAATAGTCTACAATCTAAGAAATCGACTCGTAGTTTTCTGTTGCGTTTATTGGTTGCAAGTACTACTGTCTTAGTTAGTATTGCTACTTTTTCTAGCTACCAAGTTGTCCGTGAATTAATTCTAGAGAAATTGAAAAAAAATTCTTTGTTGGAAGTGCAGCTAGGAGCAGATAATATCGATCAATGGTTGGCTAGTAAAAAAATTGAAGCATACACTACCGCTAATACTCCTACATTCCGAACCATGGATTGGTCAATAGTTCAACCCTTCTTAAAATCTAAAGAGTTGCGATCGCCAGATTTTTTCTTTTTTGCCATGATTAATCCTGACGGTTCTTACTATACCACTAAAGTGGGCAAGGCAAAAGCCAATCTCAAAGACCGCAAGCACATTAAACGAGCAATAGCTGGCCAAATAAATGTTTCCGATCCTGTAATTTCTCGCACTCTAGATGTTCTGATGGTTTTTGTTGCTACTCCTGTGTGGTCAGACGATCCTAATATCAAACAACCAATAGGAATTCTAGCTGGTGCAATTTCTACTAACCGGATGAGGCAAATAGTGAGTAGTTTGCAGTATGGTGCCAATAGTTATGCTTTTGCACTTAATTCTGAAGGAGAGTCAATATTTATACCTCAACAAGATCTAAACGGCAATGAAACAAAACCCGTTCCCAATTTTTCGTTGTCAGAAGACCCTAAGTTGCAGAAGATTGCCCGAAAAATGCTCGCTCAAGAAAGAGGTATAGAGTTAGTAGAAGTTGGCGTTTCGGCTGTCGCCGACATGAAACGCGGAGCGTTGCGTCAGCAGTCTCGCCAAGTTTATCTAGCCTATCTTCCCGTAAAAGAAGCAGACTGGAGTCTTGGCTTAATCATTCCTAGAGAAAATATTGAATCGCAACTCAAAGCACTAAATCTGATGGCGTTAGTAGTGCTAAGTTTAGCCATGACTATGATTATAGTCTTGTGGAAGGTACAGTCATTTGAGCAAAAGCAACTCAAAAAAACTAAACAAGCTGCCGAAATAGCAAACCAAGCAAAAAGTCAATTCCTAGCTAATATGAGCCACGAGTTACGTACTCCTCTCAATGGCATTCTCGGTTACGCTCAAATTCTGAACCGCTCTCAGTCTTGGGGCGAAAAAGAACATAAAGGCATTGAAATTATTCATCAATGTGGTAATCACTTATTAACCCTGATCGACGATGTTCTTGATATATCAAAAATAGAAGCTCATAAACTTGATTTATACCCCTCCGATTTTCATTTCCCCTCTTTCCTAGAAGGAGTGGTAGAAATGATTTGTATTAGAGCAGATCGCAAGGGAATTGAGTTTATTTATCAACCAGAAACTAACTTACCAACAGGTATTATTGCAGACGAAAAACGCTTGCGCCAAGTTTTAATAAATTTGTTAAGTAATGCAGTCAAATTTACTGATACTGGTAAAGTAGTCTTTCAAGTGACAACTTTTAGAGGTAAGTCTAGTCAGAGTAGAGATGACTCACATCCATTTTCTACCATTGAATTCAAAGTTCAAGATACAGGAGTTGGGATTCCAGCAGAAAACATCGATGCTATTTTTAAACCCTTTGAGCAAGTGGGAGAGCATAGCAAGCGCTTTCAAGGAACAGGATTAGGATTAGCTATTAGTAGTCAAATAGTTAATCTTATGGGTTCACAAATTAGAGTAGAAAGTCAGTTAGGTGTAGGTAGTATCTTTTCCTTTCAAGCGAAATTTCCTCTTAGTGTTAACTGGGTTAAGTCAGCTTCAACTATAGCTGGAAAACAAATTATTGGTTATACAGGGACACAAAAAACTGTTCTGGTTATTGACGATCGCTGGGAAAATCGATCTGTGCTAATTAATTTGCTACAACCAATTGGTTTTGTCACTACAGAGGCAGAAAATGGTTTTCAAGGATTAGCTAAATTATTAGAGCTGAAGCCAGATGTAACCATTACAGATTTACAGATGCCAGTGATGGATGGTTTGGAGATGCTTAGACAGTTGCGTGCAGTTGATAATTTGAAAAATTTGTTAGTAATAGTTTCTTCTGCCTCCGTATCAGAGATAGATCGACATAACAGTATTGATGCTGGAGGTGATGATTTTCTACCTAAACCTGTAAATGCACAGGAATTATTTAAAATGCTAGATCGACATTTAGGAATAGAATGGAAATATGCTCAAACAAGAAATATAGAAATCATGCCAAAATCATCTGCTTCAGATATAGTTATTGACAACCCTCAGATTTTATCCCCACCATTAGAAGAATTAGAAATCTTACTCGCATTGGTACAGAGAGGTAGGCTGAATCAATTGAGTGCCAAAGCTCAACAAATTCAGCAGTCGAATCAAAAATATATTTCTTTCGTTAAACCAATTTTGCAATGGACTGAAGACTTTGAAGCTGATAAAATTGAAGAATTTATTCAAAGTTTTTTAGAGCAAAAGGAGTAAATTAGTGACAACCACAAATAGTTCAACACTTATTTTAGTTGTAGATGATACTCCAGCTAATCTCAAATTAATGGTTGAAACTTTAATTCATGAAGGATATGAAGTTACTACAGCAATTAGTGGTGAACGAGCGCTCAAACAAATTTCTTATGAGTTGCCAGAACTCATATTACTGGACATACAAATGCCTGGCATGGATGGATTTGAAACTTGTAAAAAGTTGAAAGAAAATCCTGAAACTCAAGACATCCCCATAATTTTTATGACTGCTATTTCAGACAATGAAAGTATAGTTAAAGGTTTTACTTTAGGAGCCGTTGATTATATTACAAAACCTTTTCAAACAACAGAAGTTATCGCTAGAGTAAAAACTCACATCAATTTACAACGTTTGAGAAAAAATCTAGAACAAAAAGTAGTCAACAAAACTAATGAACTTAGTCAAATTTTGAATGAGTTAAAAAATTTTCAAGTAAAACTAATTCAAAGCGAAAAAATGTCGGCATTGGGAGAATTAATTGCTGGAATAGCTCACGAATTAAATAATCCAATTGGTTCAATTTATAGTAATTCTAATCACCTAGAAAGTTATACTAAAAATATAATTCATCACTTATTTCTTTATCAAAAAAATTATCCTCATCCTGTGTCAGAAATTATTGAAGATGCCGAGAAAATCGATCTAGACTTTATCATTAATGATTTACCAAATATGGTTAGGTCTATGAAAGCAGCTTCAGAAAGAATTACTCACCTGAGTACATCTTTACGAACATTTTCTCGGATTGAATTAAATAACAAGAAAAAAGTTACTTTTCATATTCATAAAAGTATTGATAGCACTCTATTAATTCTCAATCATCGCCTGAGAGCTAATCAGTATAGTTCGCTCATTCAAGTAGTAAAAAAATATGGATCTATTCCGCATATTGAATGTTTTCCCGGACAATTAGGACAGGTATTTATGAATATTATTTCTAATGCTATTGATGCTATAAATGAGTTGAGTCGTCAAAAAGAATTTTCTCAGTTGAAAGGCGAGCCTCAGATTATAATTCATACTGCAATAAATGATAATCAAACAGCAGTAGTAGTTAGAATTAAAGACAACGGAGTGGGAATGTCAGAAGAAGTTAAGACCAAAGTTTTTGATAGTCATTTTACTACTAAACCAGTGGGTGATGGAACAGGTTTAGGATTGTGTATTGCCCATCAAATTGTAGTAGAAAATCATGGCGGGAAACTTTGGTGTGAATCAATTTTAGGCCAGGGTTCAGAATTTATTTTAGAATTACCATTGAAGAGGGAAGAAGGAAGAGGTAGGAAGGTTTAATATCATGTCCGAGAAGGAAGAAGTAAGAAGCTTTAATACCATTTTCAAAAAATACTGTTACAGTGCTTTATTATGTTGGTAGGAGTGTTGAGATTAATACTGTAGCGACCTTTTTTGAATTTGGTATAAGAGAAGTAAAAACCTTATATGGCGCTAGATATTTCCCCGACTTTATACACAAACGATACCAACGGACATGATATCATATCATGTTCGGATGATTAGTTATAAAAACTTCTTCACTTCAAACTTCCCTTTCTGCCTTCTGCCTTCTGCCTTCTGCCTTCTGCCCTCTGCCTTCCCCCTGCCAAAGTATAAGTATTTAACCGAACATGATATGACTCCTGACTCCTATGTCATTTTATCGGAATATCTATCATAAATTCTGCACCTTTTCCTGCTTGAGAAATACATTCTAATTTTCCTCCATGTTGCTCGGTGATAATTTGGTAACTAATAAACAAGCCTAGTCCAGTACCTTTACCTACTGGTTTAGTAGTAAAGAAGGGGTCAAAAATTCGTTGACAAATATCCTCACTCATTCCAATGCCATTGTCAGCAATTCTAATTCTTGCCGTTTGCGAGTCTTTCATCTCTGTAGTGATGGAAATTTGGGAAAAATTCTCTGCCTCTGAGGTGGTTACAGCATCAAGGGCATTACTGAGAATATACAGAAATACTTGATTGAGTTGATTGGCATAACAGTTAACCAGAGGAAGTTCCCCATAGTTTTTAACAATAGCAATTTCTAGATCTGAGCTATTCTCGTTGAGGCGATTTTGCAAAATCATTAATGTATTCTCTAATCCTTCATGGATGTCTACCTCCTTGCTTTGCGCTTCGTCCAAACGGGAGAAGTTACGCAAACCACGAATAATTTTGCTAATTCGAGTACTTCCTGTTTCCATAGAGATCAACAGTTTTTCTAAGTCGTTACATAAGAACTCTAGATCAAGCTCTTCTAGTTTGTCTTGGATAGCTGAACTAGGATGAGGTGAGTCTTCCTGGTAAAGGTTGAGTAGCTCTAGTAAGTCCTGAAAATATTCGCGAGCGTGATTGATATTACCTGAGATAAAGCTAATGGGATTGTTGATTTCATGGGCAATTCCTGCTACCATTTGTCCTAAAGAAGACATTTTTTCAGTTTGGATCAGTTGAGCTTGGGTTTGTTGTAATTGTTTGAGAGTTTGTTGTAAATGTTGGGTTCTCTGTTCAACTTTTGCTTCTAGATGTTGGTAAAGTCTGGCATTTTCGATGGAAATACCTGCTTGGGCTGTCAGCAGATTGAGCATTTCGAGGCACTCTGGAGTAAAAGCTTCTGTAGTTAGGTTGTTTTCTAGGTAGAGAATGCCAATAAGTTTTCCTTGGTGGAGAATGGGTGTGCAGAGGAGACTTTTGGGTTTTTGTGCGAAAAAGTAAGGGTCTGTGATGAAGGTATTGTTTTGCTCAAGGTTGTTCAATAACAGTCTTTTTTGAGTGTGTTTGACAGTATTGATGATGGTAAGGGGTATGATGTCAGTTTGTTCTAAAGGAATAGTCGATAGATCGCAAGTGTTGTTATGGCATTGAGCAACGATTTCCCAATTGTCGGAGTTGCTTAATAATAACACTCCTTTGTTTGCTCCAGCATTTTCCATTAGAACCCGCATCAATTTTGAGAGCAAGCTATTGAGTTCGATTTCTTCGGAGATGGCTCTGGAGGCTTTGAACGCAGATGCTTGGTCTAGGAAAGGATTTATAGTGAATGTATCTGAGGATTGAGTAGAGGTGAAAGTGTTGTGGAAATTATGTGGTTCTTTTTTTTCTAGGATAGGAGTGAGGAGTTGGGGATATGTTGATTCGAGTTGTTTAATTTTAGCTAAAGCTCCCCAACGGGCGTAACAATAATAAGCTTCTTGCATATAGCCTACTGCAGCTTTTTCTTGACACCAGTCGAGGTAGAATTTTGCCACTAATTCATTCGCTAAGGCTTCTTCTTGGATGTATTCGTTTTCTTTGGCTCCGGCAATGGCCCGTGCATAAAATTCGATCGCTTCAGCTTTTTGTCCTAAAACTCGGCATTTTTCTGCTTCTACCAAATCAACTTTATGTTGATGATTCATGGGAGCATAATTTGCCCACTGTTGTTGTAATTGTGTTTGGTTTTGTTCGACACGCTGGAATTCTGCTGATGTTTCTTCTGCAGGTGAACTCATCTGTGCTAAAGCAACTAAAGAATCATAGAAATAAAACGCAGGTTCAGTAACTGAACCTACACCACCGATTAAATAATGCCTACCTTCAACTGCATAGTCTTGAGCTGATTCAATTTCTCCAAACAAGTAACAAAGCATCAGTTTATAGACATAGAAGTAATACAACCCATTAGAATCATTGGCTTCGAGCAGTTGGGGCAGAAGTTCTGCTTCTTGGAGAGCCTCCCCAGACAATGTACTTGGATCTTCTACAGCTTCCAGCAAATTTAAAATTGATTGCCAATAAATTAGACACCAATTTCCTGCCGTTAATTGATTCAATTGCACTAACCCATGGCAGTAAGCACGAGTCTCCGGCTCCAAGATAGCAAGAGACTGACCGCACCAAAAAGAATTAAGACAAAAACCGTGAGCACAATATCCAAGGAATTCCAGACTCCCTACTTCTAGCCCAGTTGCATATCCATCTTGCAAGAGCGGTAGCACTTCTTTAATATGATATTTGCGGTGTAAAATGAATATTCCCGCCACAGCTAATACCTCTGGTTTAACAGTTTTAGCATCCAGTTTGGAAACGACCTGAATTGCTAATTGACTAAACTTCACCCCCATATCAACATCTTGCAAAAAATTACAAGCAACGATGCCATAGGTACTATAAGCAAAGAGAGAGGCTGTTGTGTTGCCATATTGAATGGAGAGTTTGACTGATAAGCTAATCAGTAAAGGAAACAAGGGAGAAGCGGAGATATAAGCTGCTGGGGTGATACTATTGGCAATCTGGATAATGGCGATTTTTTCCACCTCCGTCATAATTTGCAGATCAACTAAGTCTTCAATTTTCCGGTCGCCGATCGCTCTGTTAATCTCGGCAATGCAGTCTTGAATATCATTTTGTGTAGGTGTTTGAGGAAAAGTTACATCAAACTGTTGTAAGAGTTGTTGGGCAATGGCAATGGCTTCATTGGATTTATTCTGCAAGACATTTGCTCGAATTCTAATTAGGTAAACATTAACCTTTTCCAGTAAAGAATTTGCCTGTTCGATGACTGTCTCAATGAACTGCTCCATCACATCAAACTCACCACATAGTGAGGCCAATTCTGCCGTTAAATTATGAAATTCTAGACACATTTCATATTGATGCTGCCAAGGGTTTTTGCCGAGCAAGGATAATCCAATGCTGGCATATTCACGACCAGCTTGATAGGCTGTTGCAGCTCTGGCTTTGCGACAGGCAATTAGATTGAGTTTGGATAATTCATCTCGTTCTTTTTGTTCACTAATTAAGGCCGTTCCATAATTTAATTGACCCACTAGCTCAAAAATCCTTTGTTCTCTTGCTTCTTTGGGGAGCTGTTGCAGCAGAAGTTGTCCGATGTGGTAATGGGTTCTTTGTTTTTCCTCTTTTATAATCAGAGCATAGGCGGCCTGTTGTACTCGGTCATGTAAAAAGCCATAACCAACTGTAACATCGTCAACATCCTTTTCCTCTTCTCCCTGGAAAAACTTATAGGTTTCACTCTGAGGAATTACAAACCCTTCTTGTAATGCTCCCCATAAATCTGTTGCCACTTTCTCTAGGGTTTTTTCACAAATTACCGCTAAGGTTTCCAAGTCAAACTGGTTACCAATGCAAGCTGCTAACTTCAGTACATTCTGAGTAGCTTCCTCTAGTTTACGTAAACGCCCGATCATGAATTCCAGCACATCATCGGTGAGGGATAACTGTCGTATTTGCGTTAAATCACATTGCCAGTAACCCGCCTCTGAATCAAATGTAATCCAAGCATCTTCATGCAACCCTTTCAAAAATTGGGTTGTAAAAAATGGGTTTCCTTTAGTTTTTTGATAGACTAATTGAGACAATGGTGTAGCGTTTTCCACAGAACATTGCAGAGTATCGGCAACTAAACGAGTAATATCTACTTCCCTTAAAGCAGCTAGTGTGATGGTATTAATCTTCACTTCCTGTTTTTGAATTTCATCCAGTGTCAGCATTAATGGATGAGTAGGAAACACTTCGTTATCTCGATAAGCTCCCAATAACAGCAAATAACCTATCTCCGACTCACTCATCAATAACTTCAGCAGTTTAAACGATGCCAAATCTGCCCATTGTAAGTCGTCCAGGAAAATCACTAGAGGATGATCTTTTGTCGTAAATACGCTAATAAATTTGCCAAACAGCAAGTTGAAGCGATTCTGTGCTGCACTGCCAGACAATTCAGGAACAGGGGGTTGTTGACCAATAATATTTTTCAACTCTGGGATAACTTCAATCAGAACTTGACCGTTTTCTCCCACTGCATTGATAATTTTTTGTTTCCAATTATCCAGTTGGGTATCACTTTCTGAGAGGAGTTGCCTCATTAAATCTCGAAAGGCTTGCACAAAGCCAGAAAAGGGAATATTCCGATTGAATTGGTCAAATTTCCCTTTGATAAAATAGCCCCGTTGTCGAACTATGGGTTTATGAATTTCATTGATGACAGCAGTTTTTCCAATACCTGAAAATCCTGCTACTAACATCATTTCTACTCTTTTTTCTCCCCCCTTTTTTATCCCTCTCCCGTCCCCCT
>NZ_CEZPJD010000061.1:0-2349 GCF_983059655.1 Okeania sp. | reverse complement strand
CTCCCGTCCCCCTTGGAATGGGGGAAGCTAGATGTTGCTTTGCTTTTGGTTTGAAGGGTGGTTGGGGATTCTTCTCCCCCTTTGCTAAGGGTAGTATCGGCAGGAGAGGCAACACGCTCAAAGGCATTAAGGAGGATTTGTACTTCCTGTTCCCGTCCGTAGAGTTTTTCAGGAATAATGAAGCGATCGCTCTTATCCCTGTGTCCTAATTCAAAGGATGTAATTTTCCCGACAGTTTCTAACTGTTGCAGACATCGCTCTAGGTCAGGTTTCAACCCCAAGGCACTCTGATAACGATCTTCAGCATTCTTGGCCATCAATTTCAGGACAATATTCTGCAATACTTCTGGTACTTGATTTTCTGTGGGAAAACTTACTGTCTGGGCAATGTGACAATGCAGCAATTCCATTGGATCATTAGACTGAAACGGTAATTTTCCGGTTAGGAGTTCAAATAAGGTGACTCCAAGGGAATAAAAGTCGGTACGGTAGTCAATTCCTCGGTTCATGCGTCCGGTTTGTTCTGGGGAAATGTAGGCTAGGGTTCCTTGTAAGACCTTGGGGTTTATGAGTTGTTGTTGTTCGGTTGGTAGTAAACTGGAGATACTGAAGTCGATGAGTTTGACTTGCTTGGTTTCGGGATGAATCAGGATGTTGCTTGGTTTAATGTCTTTGTGAATAATCCGTTGTTGGCTGAGATAGTGCAGAACTGACGCTAGTTGGATAGCTATGTTGAGGAAGTCTTTTTGGGAATGCTCAGAGTGCTGCCAATAGTCCGAAAGTGACATATCTCCTGAGTCTGGCATCACTAAGGCGTAAGCATGGCCGTAACGTTCTAGGGTTAGAGGTTGAACAATAGCTGGATGTTCAAGATGGTGAGTAATGATATATTGGTTACGAAACTGGACTAATTCGTTAAAGTTAGGGTGGGGGTTGCGTAAGACTTTGATGATGACTGGTTGTCCTTGAGTAGTTTGGATAGCTTGATATACTAAGGTCCGGTTTCCGGCGTATATTTGGTCTGTTTCTTGATAACCAGCTAAGTTGAGCATTTTGATTCTCAGGAGTAAAGTTAAGTACCAAAAATAATTAAATTTTTGCTCTTATTATATCAAATTAATTGTGTGGGCAATAGCAGTATTTTTTCTGAGATTTATAGAGCAAGGAACAGGGAACAGGGAGAAATACTTAAGGGTAATCAAAAAAAACTTAAATTTCCTGTAGATATTCACCCTTGGGTTTACACAAACGATAAAGTGCGGACATGATATAACTCCCCGTTCCTCCTGACTCTTACAGCGCTTTTCAAATTGATGAACCACATCTTCACATTTCAAACCTTGTAGGACGTTCCATGGAATGTCCCTACTGTAGTCTACCCAAATAAAAACCGCTGTAACTACTCCCAAACCCAAATTCCTCTCCTGGGATCAGGGCTGTTTCAAAGTATTGTAGATTAACGATGAGCAGGAGAAGGGGAGATGAGGGAATCGTGGAACAGTAAAATTTACCAAAATTTGGCGATTTTTCAGCCAATAATATCAAATCCGCCTAATTGCACATAGATCCAATAACGTCATAATTAGGGCTTGCTGATTAAATACCTTAGCGGCAGCTTTGCGTCAGCAAAAGCATTGACTGATATTGGTTGTAAGATTTTTTTGTCTCAAAAAGTGACAGCTTTTCAGTGGCTTGAGCTGCATAAAGCTAGTATTTTGGCAGGCAATGGCGGAAAAATTGGGGGACAATTATTCCAGCTACATATTCTGTAATCCACCATTTCTCCTGACTATTGACTACTGACTACTGACTACTACGAAGAGCAAAAAGACTTTTTCAGCAAACCCTAATTAGGATTTTAAGCTATTAGACATCTCCAATCATAAAAAATAAAATAAATTATCAATTCTTTCTCCCTACTCCCTACTCCCTACTGGAGATGTCTATTGATTGTGAGATTATTTAACCGGATTTGATATAATATCATGTTCGGTTAAATACTTATATCAAGTAACATTCATTAACCGTAATGTAGGGACGTTGCATGCAACGTCCCTACCTGGTTGGGTAAAGATTGGTTATTACAGTTATTTAATGAGACATGATATTATATCAAATCCGCTTAATTCGGTATAAAAAAAATTTTCATCTTCATCCAAGAGCAAATGTTTCTAAATTCTCTTCCCTCCTGACTCCTGACTCCTGACTCCTGACTCCTAGATTAACTATCTAATTACACCGATGCTACCGGATTTGATATTATACTTTGGCAGAAGGCAGAAGGAAGAGAGCAAAGTTTGAAGTGAAGAAGTTTTTATAACTAATAATCCGAACATGATATAAGCGTCC
>NZ_CEZPJD010000060.1:0-19616 GCF_983059655.1 Okeania sp. | reverse complement strand
ACAAGTCAAAGTGCCCCTACACAGTTGGCTTAAGTTTAACCCTAGCTTTCTGCTTACTTTTGTGATGATATTTGCAGCCCCATTACAGTCTGCATTAATACACCAATTATTACCTGTTCTATACAAACCACGCTTTATTCTTTTTCCTGATGGTTTCCAATCATTGGGTTTCTCACCATAATTAGGTAGATTGTCACCATCTAAAAATGAAGCAATACTTGTATAACTTTCTTCGGTTTCTATAAATCTAATCCCATATTCAGAGCATAACTGAGCTATTCTCTGTTTAAGTCTAGCTGTGGGAATTGGTACAAATTCTGAATTACTTTTTTTTCCTAATTTGATTTCATTTTTCTGACCTTGATTCCAACCAAAAACTATTGTACCAATAGAATTTTTGTGCGCAATGATTAATTACTACTCTAGCTGCTTTATTTATACCGTCACGCATTTGACGGTTACGCTTTTCAGTAATAGAAGCTAGTCTATTTGACCAAAATCCAGTCGGTTGATTTTCTTTGATAGTTGATACTTGTTTGTTGTACCAACGATTCATTGATTTGAGATGTTTACCATCTACAACCCGTGCTCGTACCCACATTAGATACACAGGTCACCCAATTATTTAAACCATGGTCTATTCCTAATACATTTTCTTGATTTAATAGAGGTTTAACTAATACTTCTTTTTCATAGACAAATTCTTGGGTAAAGCATCTGTTTTTCGGTAATATTCTCAGTTCTTTGAGAGTAGAAAATGCGAAATTACTTGGCATTGGAATATAAAAACAATCTAAACCAAACCAACGCTTACAGATATTACCTAGTGGTACTCTAAGAAGATGATCTTTAAGTTTTAATGCTTGTTTGGGATAGCTAACTGTAGCCATTCCACCTTTTTTTCTGTAGTTAGGAATCCTTGGTCTGTCCGATATTTTTCCTTGTGTGTAGGCTTTTATTAGACTATAATAAGAACGAAATGATTCAGCTACGGTTCTCAATATTTGTTGTGCTGCAAGAGAGATGTAGAACTTTATAGTGATTGTTCTTTTTGTATAGCTTTTCTTGCGTCATACTTGCCAATGCCTTTTTGAGACTTAAAATATAGTTGCCTGGCATAATATATTCCCATGTTAGTGAGCTTGTGAGACTGTTCACATAAGAATGTTAAGATATCAATTAATTCAGAATTTTTATTTACTAAAACTTGCTGACAACAGTACATTGGAAACGGGCCGAACGAAAACTTATTGTCGATCATAGTAACAGAGAAAAACTTTAGTTGTCTAGTCCAAAGGACTACTTTGTTTTCATCCCCTCGGTTCAAACACGGGGGCCTTCAACGTGGCTTTTCGGTCAAATAAAATACATCGGATTAAAATCCGACGACTCGTCTTTCATCCATCGCTTAAAAGACGATGACTTTCATGCTCCTGTGTTATTTAGGTAACGTCTAGTTTTTATATTTGACTAAGAAAAAAGATTATTATGAGTTATTGTTTTTAACTTTCTAACTTTTAACTTTTGACTTAATGATCGGTATTTAATTTTTTTTCTAACTGCCGACTACCAATTGACATGGCATAACAAATAATCCAAAAAAGTATGCCGTCAAATAAATAAACTTCTGCATAATCTCCTAAAAATTCTGGTTGAGCTAAAATTGAGCGACTCATGCGTAACAATTCTGATAATCCTACAATTGATAATAAAGTTGTATCCTGAAATAGACTAAT
Organism: Okeania sp.; assembly: GCF_983059655.1. Taxonomy (NCBI): domain Bacteria; kingdom Bacillati; phylum Cyanobacteriota; class Cyanophyceae; order Oscillatoriales; family Microcoleaceae; genus Okeania; species Okeania sp. The sequence continues at coordinate 17,880 of NZ_CEZPJD010000060.1, read as the reverse complement.
AAACTGACCTACAATTGAGGGAATAGCAACTTTTAACGCTTGAGGTAACACAATTAATCCTAATACTAATGGAGTATTGAAACCTAATGCTTTGGCTGCTTCTGTTTGACCTCTAGGTACGGACTGTAAACCACCTCTAATATTTTCTGCTAGGTAAGCTGAACTAAATAAAGTTAATCCTAATATTGCTCGTAAAATTCGGTCTGGTCGCATTCCATCTGGTAGAAATAGGGGAATCATAATTTGCCCCATAAATAAGATTGAGATTAAAGGTAATCCTCGAATAATTTCAATATAACCAATAGAAAATATTTTGATTACTGGTAATTTACTTTGTCTGCCTAGGGCTAATAAAATTCCTAGAGGAAAAGATAAAAAAATGCTAACTATAGCCATTAATATAGTTAACATTAAACCTCCCCAGTCGTTTGTAGATACAGATTTTAAGCCTAATCCTCCTCCGATTAACCAGATAGTTAAGAGAAAGGCTATAAACCAAATAAAAGATATAGATTTACCTATATTTGGAATTTTTTTGCCTAAAATTTTTCCTGCCCAAGCAGTACTAATAACTAAAATAACTGTTCCTATCAGTAAGAGTTTGAATGGGGTTGTTACTGGAATTAATAATAAAATGGCAGGTATAACAGCTAGAAAAGTTAATACTGGTTGGGAAAATAATGTGGCTGAGTTTCTAGCAATAACTCCCCAAGAAAAACCAGATAAACTAGAAATTATGCCAACTATTAACCAGATGCGCCAATATTGGTCTTTAGGATATCTACCTACCATTAATAGTGGCAAATTAACTTTGATGACTTCCCATTCTGCTTGAGTTATTGCCCAAGATATAAAGCCTGTTATTCCCTTGGTAATAATGCTGAGTAGGATTATAGTTAATAAGGTATTGTACCAGGTACTAAAAAAATTTTGTCTGAGCCATTCTATAGGATTATTTTCCTGAAATGGAGGTGCTGATAATTTATGAGTATTAATTGTTTTCATATAATTAGGGTCTACCGAATAATGAATAATTAATAATTAAGAGTTGATAGTTAATAATTATTAATTCAACAATTCACGCCTTGAAGCCTCCCCTTGAATAGGAGAGAAAATAAGTGCTTATGCAAAATTAATTACACATTTTATTAGAGTTGTCGCTAAATAGATGAAAAAAATAGCTCAAATCAAGACACAGCATTAATTACAGACTTTTTTAGATGACAATTACTGAAATCCTTACTTGACTTGTGTTTGCCAGTTTTTTTTAGTTATAAAGCGACAAGTCTATTATATATCTCCAATCTTATCCAGAAATTATTAATTATTTCTCCCTGTTCCCTATTCCCTGTTCCCTGTTTCCTCTCTCAACTAGGAAATTGATTTTGCACGACTACTTAAAAAAATAATTTTAGTCAATCCTATCCGTTTTAAGAAGAGGTAATTATTAACTCAGGACTTACGCAAAGGCACTATTTATAGAGTAAAGTAACTGTTGGACAATAGTTTTGAGCACTATATATAGCACTACAAGTTTAGGTTAGGACATTTCTAAATCCACCAAACCCACTCACTGTTTACTGTTGCCTGTTGCCTGTTGCCTGTTGCCTAGCGCGTAGCGCTATATAGCGTATCTACGTAAGTCCTATAACTGTTAATTGTTAGTTGCTGAACTATCGAATCTCAAAGAATTGACTGATATTGGTTGTACCATTTTTTTGTCTAAAAAAATATGAGCTTTTCAGTGGAAAGAGCTGCATAAAGCTATTGTTTAGGGACGATTATGGCAGAAAAATTAAGGGCAAACTTTTCCGACTACCTCCTTTATAATTCCTATTTTTCCTGACTTCTGACTCCTGAATTCTACCCCTAGCAAAAGACTTTATTCAGCAAACCCTAATGAAGAATTATTCATTATTCATTGTTTTGTTATCTTTCTTTTAGTTGAACACTTTTATTGAAGAAATTCATAGACAATGAAATTATCAAATTTATAGAAAGGTAAACTGCCATAATGAGGATAAATACTTCTACTGGACGACCTGTTTGATTATAAGTAGTATTAGCAACAGAATATAAATCTGGATAACCAATAGCTATTGCTAAACTAGAGTTTTTTGCTAAGTTCATATATTGGCTATTTAATGGTGGAATCATTACCCTTAATGCCTGGGGAAAAATTACCAACCGCATTACTAAACTTGATTTTAATCCTAAAGACCTTGCTGCTTCCCATTGTCCTTTTGGCACTGCTTGAATACCAGAACGAACAATTTCAGCAATAAATGCACCTGTATAAAATACTAATCCTGCTAGTAAAGCTGATAGCTCTAATGTTAAATTTAATCCCCCTTGTGTTGCGCCTGTTTCTGTTGCTATGGGTGCTTGCCAACCTAGAGCAAATATAATAATTAATAACTCAAGAATTCCAATACTAATTATAGCGATAAGTTGAGGTTGACCAGTGGTAGCTTTTTCCGTCATTAACTTATTTCGCCACTGCCAAATAAATATAATAGCGATCGCTCCCCCAACTAACACCATTAACCATAACCAAACATTGAGAGTATTTTCCGGCCAAGGAATAGATATTCCTCGTTTACTCATAAATATTGGTCCTGGTAATTCTAATTTTTCTTCTAGTTTGGGAAGAGTGAAAAAAACTGCAAAATACCAGAAAAATAACTGTAATAGTAGAGGGGTATTTCTGACTACTTCTACATAGACCAGATTCAAATTTCGTAGTAACCAGTTTTGAGAAAAACTAGAAATTCCAGCTAATATTCCCACTATTGTTGTGAAGAAAATCCCCAAAATCATTACTTGCAGGGAATTAATAAAACCTGCTAATAATACTTGAGTATAAGGGTCTTTTGCTTTGTAGGGAAGAATACTTTCACTAATACTAAATCCAGCTTCGTTTCCTAGAAAACTAAATCCAAATTGTGTACCTTGTTGTGCTAAGTTACGGTTAAGATTGCTAATCATCATAGCTAAAACCGTAATAAAAATTACTATGGCGATAACTTGTAAAGCAATGCGCCAAAATCTTTCATCTCGCCATAGTGGAATTTTTTGATTTTCCTGGTCAATCATTTTTATTGTTTAAAATTTTTACCGAAAGGGTGGTGAATAAAGTAGACCGCCATTCGTCCATAAATTATTTTGACCGCGAGGTAGTTTAAATGGAGAATTTTTGCCTAAGTTTCGGTCATAAATTTCACCATAGTTGCCCACTTGCTTAATTACACGATAGGCAAAATCATTACTTAAACCTAGACCTTCACCCAGATTTCCTTCTACTCCTAAAAAACGTCTTATTGTTGGGTCATCAGAATTTTTTTTCTCTTCTACACTTGCTTGAGTAATGCCTAATTCTTCAGCCTCTATCAAAGCATAAATTACCCATTTAATTACATCAAACCAAGCTGAATCATTATTTACTGTTGCAGGACTCAAAGGTTCTTTTGAAAGGGTAGTATTTAAAATAATATGTTGTTCGGGATTAGGGAAAGTTTGACGACGACCCAACAACTGAGTTTTATCGGAGGTCATCCCATCACAACGTCCTTCTGCATAAGCAGCATAAGCTGGATCTGCTTGTTGAAATGTTAACGTCTCAGCTTCAATGTTTCGTTGACGGAGATTGCCTGTTAAGTTTAGTTCTGTGGTTGTACCTGCTTCAACACAAATTGATTTGCCTTCCAAACCCTCTAAAGATGTAATCCCACTATCAGCACGGACCATTATGCTCTGACCATCATAAAATGTTGTGGGGGCAAATTCTAGACCTACGGTGGTATCTCGGCTAATAGTCCAAGTAGTGTTTCGAGAAAGCATATCTACTTTTCCACTATTGAGAGCGGTGAAGCGCTCAATTGAATATAGGTTACGATATTCCACAGCATTTGGATCGTTAAATAAAGCTGCTGCTACTGCCTTGCAGACATCAACATCTATTCCGGAATAGTTGCCATCTTGGTCTACAAAACTAAATCCTCGTATGCTGCCTTCTACACCACAATGTAGTTTGCCACGTTCTTTCACAACATCTAAACGACTTTTTCCTGGTGGGGTTGGTTCAGATTGGGAATTTTCACAACCTGTCAAGTATGTAAAAATAGCAAAGTTGTCAAGAGCAAATATACCCATTTTTGCATAATTTCTTTTTAATATTCTGCTAAGAACTTTTGATTTACCAAATAATTAAGGTTTAAAGCCTCTCCTTTAAAGGATACAGGATTTACGCAAAGGCACTATTTATAGATTCAAATACTATTGTCCAATAGTCTTGAGCGCTATATATAGCGTATCTGTGTAAGTCCTAATGATAAAGGAGAAAAAAGAAAAAATTTTCCTTTTATACCATTTTGAAAAAAGAATGTTACGAATAATAAGCACCCAGAAAAAGACTTTCAGATAAACTCTGTTTCACGAAAAAGGTAATTTACAACATCAAAAATGGTATTAAATCTATCCATTCTGCATTCTAAATTCTAAATCCTGGATTATAATAAATACCCTAACTATTTGTAGCAAACATTTATCAACTTGGTATTAGTCAATCAATTCCGTTTTCTTTTGAGAGGTAATTATTAATTATTGAATGTATCGGATGTATTGGAGCGATCGCTAATTAATGTATACAAAATTTCAGCTTTTTATGAGTGTTCAATACTGTATGGAGTTTACTGAAAAATCTTTTTGTCGGAGTACGATCGCTAATTAATTTATATATAATTTCAGCTTTTTTTGAATGTTAAATACTGCAAGGGAATTTCTCGAAAAAGTCTTTTTCTCGGTTTTTTTTCTTTTTTTCCCTCCTAGGAAGACATCCCGTAGCATATCCCTAGATAAACTTTAAATATTAATTATTTGGTCAAGACTTTCTGTGGAAAATCCCTAAATTCCTTGTTCCTTGTTCCTTGTTCCTTCTGCTATATGATGTATTGGAGTGATCGCTAATTAATTTATACAGAATTTTAGCTTTTTTTGGGTTTTCAATACTGTATAGAGTTTGCTAAAAAAGTCTTTTTGTCGGAGTACGATCGCTAATTATCTAGATGCTATATATAGCAGTCGAAGGAAAAGTTAAGACATATCAAAAACTTAAAACTCAGACAAAGCAAAGTCTTTCCTTCTTCCTTTTTCCTTCTTCCTTATTTCTTCTTACTTCTTCCTTCTACTATTAAAGATTTGGGAAAAGGTGTAGATTAATTCCCAAATCTATAAAGCCATTAATTTTTAACGGAATGGAGGGGAATAAAGTAACCCACCATTTGTCCATAAATTATTTTGACCGCGAGGTAACTTAAATTGAGATTGTTCTCCTAAGTTACGGCCATAAATTTCACCATAGTTGCCTACTTGCTTAATGACTCTATAAGCAAAATCATTACTCAAACCCAAACCTTCGCCCAGGTCTCCCTCTACTCCTAAAAAGCGTTTGATTGTAGGGTCATCAGAATTTATCTTTTCATCTACATTTGCTTGGGTAATACCTAATTCCTCAGCTTCTATCAAAGCGTAAGTTACCCACTTAACCACGTCAAACCAAGCTGAATCATTATTTTTCGTCACAGGACCCAAAGGTTCCTTGGACATAGTAACATCTAAGATAGTATGGGTATCTGGATTAGGTAGAGTACTACGACGACCCAACAACTGAGATTTATCAGAAGTCATCCCATCACAACGCCCTTCTGCATAAGCGGCATAAGCTGGATCTGCTTGTTGAAATGTTAAAGTCTCAGCTTCAATGTTTCGTTTACGGAGATTGTCTGTTAAGTTTAGTTCTGTGGTTGTACCTGCTTCTACACAAATTGATTTGCCTTGCAGACCCTCTAAAGAATTAATCCCACTATCAGTACGGACCATCATCCCTTGACCATCATAAAATGTTGTGGGGGCAAACTCTAGACCTACGGTGGTATCTCGACTTACTGTCCAAGTTGTGTTTCGAGAAAGCATATCTACTTCTCCACCATTGAGAGCTGTGAAACGCTCAGTTGAATCTAGGTTACGATATTCTACAGCATTTGGATCATTAAATAAAGCTGCTGCTACTGCCTTGCAGACATCCACATCTATTCCTGAGTAGTTGCCATCTTGGTCTACAAAGCTAAATCCTGGTATAGCTCCTTCTACCCCACAGTTTAATTTACCACGCTCTTTTACTATATCTAGACGACTGGTGGCTTGTTGACTTTCTTCTTCACAAGCTGTTAATGGTAGTACCACCAACACAGTTGCTACTAGCAGAGATAACCATTTTTGCATAGTTAATTACGATTTTTTTGATCTGAGAAAAATAACATATTCAAAACTACCATAAGGTTTAACTTGGCGATCGCTTCTGCGGTATTTCCAGCAAATACTTTCCACATTTTTTGCTGTCGCAGGGAGCAAGCAACAAGCAAAAGTTGGGAAAATTTGTCATTAGTTTATGTCCTAACCAATTCTTTCTTAGCTATATTTATTTGAATAGTTTCTAATTATATTTGACTATATACGACTATATTTCTGTAGAACTTTTACTACACCGACGGTGAAGGTTCGCTACCCAAACGTTCTTCAGCTAAATCTCTAATTAAAGACAACCGAGACTGGATATATTCGTTAATCAAATCTGCTTCCTTACCATTGAGGGCATTTCTAGTTTTCAATTGTTTGATTAACCATTGAACCAGGGTAGCATCATCTAGAGATATTAGGGTTGTAGCTTGGGAGTTTTCGATTAAAGACCAAAGCTGACGCAACATTGTGGGAGTCATAAAATCTCCATATAAGTATAGATAATCATCTTTTTGGCAGATTGGTACAGGCTAGTTAGTAACCAGAACGTAGCCTAAAGCACATATATTTCCAATCTTATGCTTTTTTAACTATTCTTTTATATTTAGTTAATGGTAACTGAAATCTACCCATATCAGAAGTGGTTAAACACAATAAGTTACAATTATTACCAATATCTTTACAAACCGATGTTGTTCTTTACTTATTTTTGATGGGATTCAAAAAGTTCCATAGTTATTCGCTCAGACTAAAGATTAAAGTTAAGTTAATTTACATACTTTTGAGTTAGGTGTAAGTATACTTTTTTTGTCTAAAAAACAGTATTCTTCTATACAAACAAATATTTAAGAATTAATTTCTTGATAAATTTTTTGTATTCTTTCTAATTCAAGGTCAGATAGATAATCTACACACCAGTTGGCCAAACGCTGGAGCATATGAAAAGGATAAGTATGGGCGACACCAACCACAGACATTCCTGCTAACTTAGCTGCTTCAATTCCGGCAAAAGTATCTTCTATTACTAGACATTCTGAAGGTTGTAGATTCATGTCTGTATACTGTTGATTTAGAATATTCACTGCCAACAAATAAGCATCTGGTTTTGGCTTACTAGCTTCGACATCATCTCCAGCAATAATTGTCTTAAAAAAATCACCTAAATTAGCTTTGTTTAAGACTAATTCTATTTCAGATCGAAGAGCGCCACTAACTACAGCCATTTTCAGATTTGCTTTAGCAACCTGAGAAATAAAATCTATCGTATCTGAATAAATTGGTAACTCTTCAAGACTTTCTAATTGTTGTTGATAAGCTAGAGCTTTACGCTTAATTAACTGGTCTAAATATCCTTCGTTAATATATCTACTTCTTTCAGTAAGTATATTTTCTAAACAAGCACGGTCGCTTTTTCCTAAACAGAATTGATGGTATTCCCCTGGTCTAAGTAGCAAATTTTCATCAATTAATACTTGTTCTATTAATTTTTCATGGATAAATTCATCATTAATAATTACACCATTAAAATCGAACAAAACAGCTTTGAGAGTCATTTCAGTTAGCCTCCTCCGGAGGAACTTCGTTAACAGTTATCAGTTATCAGTTATCAGTACCAACCGCTGTTTGTGCAGCATTCCTTAGGAAAGCATGAGGCACCGAAATACTGAAGTTTACTTTCTCTTGGTCCATTGAATATGGCTCCAAAACCTACTCTTGCAGATTCCTTATGCGGTCTGCCATCCCTTGACCACTTTTCATCCTCTTGTAGAGCTACAGCTAGTGTAGTAGCCAAGGAGGAGTTATTGACCCTATTTTTTGGTCATAAATTATAGAGATTTATAATTCAATTAATTATAAGAACAAAAGTGGTCAGGATTTATTATTTTAGCGATCCATGGCGACAATTATAAATAATATCAAATCTCAAAAAGTTTGCTATATATCTTTAAGGTTATAGGGAGATAGAAAAATAATAATAAAATATAGTATTGCTCTTCATAAATGGTATAACATTGTGCCCAGTTAAATACTTATACTTTGCAGAAAAAATGCAGAAGGGAAAGAAAGGTTAAAAGAGATAAGGTCTTTATAACTGATTATCCGAAAAGTATTTATACTATAGCAATATGATTTGAGTTGTGAGATGTTGGAAACTTTTAGGGAACAGGGAACACCGGAGCTGGGAACAGAGAAGAAGAAAAAAACGTATCATATGAATATCATAATTGATATATTCCATACTTTTAAGGAACACCTCAATTCTCACAACTGATTCCTGATTGCTATATATAAATTATCTTCATTTACCTTGATCGGGAGTCAAATTCTCAGTTAAATATTCAGCATAAATACTTACTAAATCATTGCCTCCTATTGACCACTATAATTTTCTTCTGACTTTTGACTTATGTTTTTATACTACATTTTGTGGTGCGGAATGTGGGTTACAAGGTCCGGCAGTGAGAGCATCTTGCTCCCATGCCAAGTATCCCTTGTTTTTTATATACCATTACTATGCAGGACTACCAATTTTTTTTGCTTGCACTATGGAACCAAAAAATTAGGAAATTTTCTTCTGTAGAGCTTTTCTAGCAATTTTTGTTACATAAACGGTTACAGCAATTGTGGCTATTAGACCTACTCCATAAAGAATCCATTCTGCTGTGGTCCGCGTCCCTCCTTCTGTGCCCAAAGTTGCTAAACTACCAGCTAGGGAACCAAGATATACATACATTATTGTTCCTGGCATCATCCCAATCCAAGAAGCAAAAAAATAGTCTGGTAAAGATACTTGAGTTAGACCAAAAGCATAGTTGAGCAGGTTAAAAGGAAAAATAGGAGATAAGCGAGTTAGTCCAACAATTTTCCATCCTTCGTCGGCTACTGCTTCATCAATGGCCTTAAAGTTTTCATTTCCTTCTATTTGTTTGGACACCCAACCTCGTGCCAGATAGCGACCGACTAAGAAGGCACAAGTTGCTCCTATAGTTGAAGCAATAGAAACGTAGATAGAACCGAAAATTGGGCCGAATAACAGACCTGCGCCTAAAGTTAGTAGTGAGCCTGGGAGGAATAAAACTGTGGCCAGGATATAAATAATAATAAAAGCTATGGGACCCCAAGGGCCAAGAGTTTTTATCCAATCTAGGGCATCGATCAAGAGTTGTTGAGCGTTAAATTTCTGAGCAAGAATTAAGAGAGTTGCTACGACAAAAACGATTAATAGTGGTTTGAGTAGTTTGTTTGATTTTGGCTTTTTTTTTGTTTCTTTTTCTAGGTTATTCATCTATATACAGAGTTTACAATAGTTATTGGTATTAATTTATATGATACTCGTATATAGAGGTACAAACCTTGATTTTAATTGTAGTCTTATCAGATTTTTATCTGATTTTCATTTAACATCGATTCTGACTATGGAGTGTTTTGGGATGATTTTTTTGAGTTTTTTTTAGACATCTTTAGATACTTATGTTTAACTGAATTGCTTTGTTTGTAGAGATGTTTGGTAACCATTAAAAAAATTGAATGACTGTTAGAAAAAAGTTTTAATTAAATTTATATTTGATACTTAGTTTTCTAACAGATATTTTTCTAGTAATTCCAAAATAGTTATCCTTATCCATATCTGATACTAATTACCAAAAGTAATACGATACTTAGGTGGAACTTCAATTATTTCAGTAAATAATCCGAAAAAATCACTTTTTTGATAATTATAACCATAAGAATGCACGAATTATTATGATATTTACTCCTCCCTCACTCGCCTACTCCCCTACTCAATAAAATGTAGAAAAGTTTTTGAGAAATGGTATTACTTGTTGAGCTATCTGGTTATATAACTAATTCGATTGATGGAATTAACTTGCTAATTACTTGAATTTAATGGCTCTGTAGCTACATCATTTAAACCTACTGAATTTAGAAGATTTTGCCATTCTGATTTAAGTTCTTTATCATTCGGATTAGAACTAATTTTTTCTGCTAAGGCATCCAGTTTTTCGTGCCATATACCTGTGTCAGAATAAATTAACCAGCGGTCGTTCTCTGATTTTTGCTGTAGTTCTTTGGTCAGGTTTGGGTTGGGATTAACTCTTTTAATTGAGCTTTGGACAACAGTTCCATAACCACTTCCTTCGCAGCTTAAAGAGAATGTCCAGTTATAATTTTCACCTACTTTTAATTCTGGTTGATTGCTGGGAATTTTAATGCGTATAATGCCCTGAGTATTTGATACTGGTAGTAGCTTTTCATAAACTATTTTTTGACTAGAGTCTTTCAAGATAAATTCTCCAGCTATGGCTGTGTTTTCTGGAACATACATATAAATTGTTGGATGTGAGGCTAAGGTTACTAGGGTTAATTCTTGTGTTTTATTTATCTTGGGAATTAGAGGTGTTAGAGGTTTTTGATCCTCATCTACACAATTATCTTGTCCTCGCGATCCTCCACCATAAGTACCTGTTGAACCGCCTTCGACTCTAGGAGTAACATTTGCTAAGGTATTTTGAGAAATACCTAGAGTAGTATCTGCTTTACCATTAGTTAAACTAGCAGAATTAGTAGAACTTGCCGATGTACTACTGGGAAAAGAAGTAGTAAATAATCCTAAAACTAATGTCAAAATCATAGTTTTGAGAGTAATAGAAAAACGGAAATTTTGTAGATACATATTCTGAAATCCTTTTTTGGGTAAATGTGTTAATTACTTATTACTATTATAGTTTATCCATTTATGAATTGTGTAACTAGCTAGTGTAAAAATGTATAATACCATTTTGAAAAAAGAGCAATAAAAAGACTGTATAAGAGATTTCTATTTGGCTAATAAGATAAGTTATGAACTAAGAAATGGCATCGAAGCTATTCATTCTGACTTCTAAGAAATACCCTAGCTATTTTTAGTAAACATTTATTAATTTGGCATAAGGTAAGCATTTCCTGCGGACTACTGCGCAAACAGCTATTAGCAGTCAGCTCTCACCAACAAGAGTTTCTTAATATTAAGACAGTGTTTAAATTAATATAGACTTTAAGAGCAAAGGAACCAACTTTTGTAGTAAGACAATTAAATATTGCTTTTATCCTAAACTAAGAGCAATAGCTGATATACGTAGTTCCGACCATAGGAGGCTAGCTGATGGCTGACGGCTGAATGCTTCTTACAGCATAAGGGAAGAAGCAGAACGGAATAAAGCTTGTATAATCAACTTTTTAACATGATTTTAACTGATTATTTAAGTAGGTAAGTGAGATTAAATCTAAAATTTCCGAAGCGAGGTATGTTTGTGGAGTGACCCAGGAAAACAATCCCATAGTTACAATTGCTTTCCTCGCAATTGGCTCCCAAATGTTCCTAGTTCGGATGCTGTATATTACATTTATTTCTATCCATAACTTACTTATGCAATCCTGCACTAGAGCATTGATAATATAGTTTAATATATTTTTGTGGTTGTAGAAAAATAGCAAAATTGATAAGGAGTAAAAGTTTCAAATTATTTATTGTTTATGGTTAATTTAAAAATAGTTTTTCCCAGTAACTAAGTATACATTTACTGGTATTTTTTTTCCTTTTAAATTTAAATCACCCCAAGGCTCTACTGAAAATCTTCTATCTAAATATTCCAAAGTTTCCTGAGCAATCAAAATGCGACAAATTCCTGGATGACGTTCTTTATCAAAACTTTCTAAACGAGAAGCAATATTGACACCATCGCCAATTACTCCATATTCTAAGCGATTTTTTCCACCTAAACTACCAACCGTCACAGTTCCAGTATAAATTCCTACACGCATTTTTAATTCTGGAGAATTTTGTTGTTGCCATTTTTGATTTAATTGTGATAGATGTTGACCCATTGCTAAAGCACAATTAACTGCATTTTGTGCATCTATAGCAATCTCTTTAACACTGGTACGAGGTACTGGTATTCCAAATACTGCCATAACTCCATCTCCAGTAAATTTGTTGACTATTCCGTGATGATTTATCACAATATCTGTCATGGCACTCAGATATTCATTCAACCAATTCATTAAAGCTTCTGAAGTTTTTTTTTCGGAGATAGTGCTAAAGTTTTTTAGGTCAGTAAATAATATTGTTGCTGTAACTGTTTTTGGAGGTAAAATTCCACTATTAATCAGATATGAACGTTCTTGCCAAAGAGCATAAGCAATCTCTGGAGAAGTTTGTTGGCCTAATAACTTCATCACCATATTTTGTTGTTGCCATGATTCCTGAATTTTGTAGACTATTACTACTCCACTTGTCATAAATATTCCTAATATTGGTGATGCTACAGGTACCCATCCCATATTGATAAAAATGCCATAACTAATAGCTACTAAAACTCCTAAAGCTAAAAAATTAATTAGCAGCAAAATTAAAGGTCGTCTGATATGCCAAGCAATACTACCACCAACTATTGACCAAATGAAAATCCATAGTATTTCCGTTGATTCATCCCAGTACCAAAATAGCTTTTGATCGTCAAGAACTGCACTAATAATTTGACTGGTAGCTTGGGCATGAATTTCTACTCCTGACATCTTTGACTTTAACAAGTTTAACTGAGCAAAACTGTAAGGAGTAAAAGAAAAGTCGTTGCTACTAGAAGCTGTATTACCAATTATGACAATTTTGTTTTTAACTAATTCGGGGTCAAAATTACCTAATAAAACATCTTTGATCGTAATTTTTGGAGCTATAGATTTAGAATTACGATAATTAATTAAGATTGGATATCCCTGAGCATCGATTTGTTGATATCCTCCAGAGTTAGGTTGTAATTTTTTAAATGATACGTCATCTAATTGATATTCATTATTTTCCGTTATCTGAGGAAATATTTCATATTCTTGGAGATAAGCAAGAGCTAAATGTAAAGCAAATGCCACCATTGTTTCTTCATCATTATTAATAAAAAATGAATAGCGACGAACTACACCATCTGGATCAAGAGGAATATTATTAAAGCCAATTCTTTCCTTTGGGATACTAGGAGGTGGCGGTGTTGTACTCACAAATTGATTGCCAATAAAAGTAATACCAAAAACATTCGGTTTCTGTAGTTGTTCTACTAATTCTGTATAACCAGGATATTTAGGAACATCTCGGTATATATCTATACCTATTACTTTGGGTTGATGCTCTTGTAGAGAAGCTAAAACATCTGCTAAATTTTTGTCGGATATTGGCCACTGTTCTAAATACTGTATATCTTCTTCAGTAAGCTCTACTATTAATAATCTGGGGTCAGAGATTTCATCAGGGCCCAGACGCACCATCCCATCAAATACAAATAGCTCTAGTCGCTGCAATGCTCCTAAGTACCTGAAAAATAATAAACTTAGAATTGCTCCACCAGAAACTAAAATTGCTGATATTGGTATTCTGGAAGAATGGACTTTTTTATAGATCCACTTAAGAAAATTTATAGGATGCATAATTTGGAAGGTCATTCATCCTGAATCTCATCAAGATGAAGCCAGTATTCTCCATACTCTTGCTCAAATTAAGCAGAAATAAGCATGAGAATTACTAAACTTCACCTAATTTCACTTATTCATGTCTTGCACCATCTGGCATAATTGCACCACTGAGGAGTGCCCCTTCTATACTAGCTCCTTCGAGGTTAGCTCCTCCTAAATTGGCACCTTCTAGATTTGCTCCTGCTAAATTGGCACCTTCCAAGTAAGCTCCACCTAAGTTCGCTCCACTTAAGTAAGCTCCTTCTAAATTGGCACCTTCCAAGTAAGCTCCACCTAAGTTTGCTCCACCTAAGTAAGCTCCACCTAAGTAAGCTCCACCTAGGTTCGCTCCACCTAGGTTCGCTCCACCTAACTTTGCTCCTGCCAGGTTAGCTACTGGTAATTTTGCTTCTCCAAGATTGGCCCCTCCTAGATTTACGCCTCCAAGTCTAGCTCCTTCTAGGTAACAATTTGGACATTCGCGAGTTTCTAGTAACAGTCTAATGTTTCGTTCTATTTGTTGGTTAGTCATTTCACTTATCAGTTAACAGTTATCATTTATCATTTATTAGTACCTCCTGGAATACCTATCCCTTATAAGGAACTCCTGAAACCCTTGTAGGAGCTTGGGGAGAGGGGGAGGAGGGGGGAGTAAGAATTTTGTCTACAGTCCTCAAAAAAGTGTCTTTGTCAATACAATTTTCTCCCGAAAAAGATGATCCCAGACTTATTCACAACTTGCCTATTTTGTCAAGTTTTATGTTAAGAAAGATGTTTATAAAGCATAGCTGGAATAAGGAGGCTTGAAAATACTGAATTTTATTTTCTGTTGGTCAATTGGATATGACATTCCTTTCGGCACTGCGGGGAAAGGAAACCCATTCTGACGGAGCGACTCCGCAGTCCGCCATCCCATCCTACGGGAAGCTCAGAAGCTCAACTGCTTTTTATCCCTTTGTAGGGCGACAGCTTGTGGCGCAGTTAAGGGGATGCTATTGACCTGATTTTCTGGTCATTATTTGGAATAATCAAATATAGTCCAGCTGTCTATTCTATCTAAAATGGAGCTTTGAGGAATCCCGGTATAATCTCCGATTTACCAGGAAATGAATCGCGACCAAGATAGAAACAGATACTGACCTTGAGTAGCAAAAGTCTAAATTGACATCATACTCAGATAGAATTATGTTGTCATTTCGGTTTACTGACACTAAGGTGTTACTGTGGCCTTTGCAGATCATGGAGCAAATTGACTGTGTAGGCGTACTGTCGTGGGTTGTTTTCAACTTAGATAAGTGCCACTCAAGCAGTAAAACTGAATTGTGAGGTTTGGGAATCCCCGTTATAATTGCTAGATTTGACAGTATGAGGATATCAAAGTGCTATGGTAATCTCATTTGAGTTGCTTCGGTCGTAAAAACCTATTGCAGGATGACAGAAATAACTGACCGGTTAAAAAATCCTAAAACAATTACAAATCAATACTTTTGACTGTCTTGAATGTGTAATTCTGAGGTTTCCTCAAAACTACATACTCTATTTTAACTTTTGACTTCCGCGTAGCGGTACTATTCTCTTTTCCCAGTTAATTGTTCTCTACTTTGAACAAAAAGTCTATATCTTTTTCACCTCATGTCTAATTTTTATTCTTATCAAAACTGAGTTCATAATTTTGTTTACTTTAAGATTGTTGATGAAAGGAGAGAATAGAGCAAAATTATCAATTTTTTTTATGCATAAGACTTAAGTATAAGTTACGGAAAACAATAAAATAGAGAAAAGGCAAAATGAGGATAGGATAGAGTTTTTTTTGATTGTTATTTGTTACTAGACAGTGAAAAATTATTGGAATAACTATTGCTAGCTGAGGCTTTCAGCGATCTAATAGGTAAAAAAAATTATTCAGATATGTAAGTACTGTAAACCTTTGCCAGTAATACTTTCAGTCTTAAAAAAAAATAGTTTTTTGGGAGAACTTTGTACTCTCTAGTTTGTTAATTAAGCGGATAATAATATTAGTATTTCTATGATTTTCAGATTGGATACAAAGTATTTTTACCAAGTATTGCAGTTAATCATTATTGGCACAAAAGTTAGCTGGTAAAGGACTAACTTTTTGATATTCTGATAGGTACTTTTCTAAATTTTCAAATTGAGATAAATTAAGGCTGTAGTATATCCAACGACCATCCTGGCGGCTTTTAACTAAAGAAGCTTCTTTGAGATTTTTGAGATGAAAAGACAGTTTGGACTGAGAAACTTGAAGGTGATCGCATATATCACATACACACAGCTCTTGTTTAAGCAATAGTTCTAATATTTGAATTCTTAATGGGTCAGAAAGTGCCTGAAAGCTGGCTGCCATAGAAGTAGGAGATAAGTTGAGTGATGTTTCTAGCATTTATTTATGTCAATAAGTAATATATATTATAGCTCATTTAGATATTACCATAATTTGAAATTCAGGAAATTTAACACCTTGAAATTAATCCTCAAGCTACTATTCAAGGGTTAGTTTAAACTAGATTAATGACCCGCTGCAACTAGAGCCACAACCTGCTGTACAACCGTAACAATAGTTTGCTGTCTGTACTTTTTCAATTATGTCTAAACTATTAGCTTCTAGTAATTTAGCTAATGTAATTTTTTCACTTTTGTTAGTTTGAGCTGGGATATTTTCCATCTGATTAAAGTCACAGTCATAGACATTACCTAAATAATCAATTGATAATTCATTTCGACACATTAAATTTTCTACAGTTTCAGAGTTAAAATTTGACTCCAAAAAATCTAGATAAGGTTGATATATTTTTCTATTTTGCATATATAGTTTAGTTCTACCTATAGGTAAATTGGTAATTGTAAATAGTTGGTTGAAGTTGATGTTAAAGTTTTCTTCTAAATATTTTTTATAATCTTCTTCTAGATTTTTTTGATTAGGAGGAAGGGTAAATTGATTTTTATTTGGAACGGGAGGATTATAAACTAAATCTAAGACTAGGTTTGGATCTTTTCCATATCCTAATTTGTTTAGCCATTGCAATGCTTTAATTGATTCACTATAAACGCCATAACCTCGCATTTTATCGACATTATCTTCTAAATAACAAGGCAATGATGCAACTATTCTCAGTTGATTTTCAGCACAATATTCTGGGATATCTGCAAATCCTTTAACAAAATAAATCGTTAAGTTAGAACGAACAATCACTTCTTTTTTATTTGTTCTAGCAGCTTGAACTAATTGTTTAAATCCATAATTCATTTCTGGCGCACCACCAGTCAAGTCAACTGTTTTAATTTGAGGAAATCTATTAATTAGTTCAATTAATTGTTCGCAAATTTCTGAGGAAAGTTCTTCTGTTCGTTTTGGACTTGCTTCGACATGACAATGGGTACAGGCAAGATTACAACGTTTACCAAGATTAATTTGTAAAACCGCAATTTTTTTCTTAGTTAAGGTGTTATTGAGTTTGACTTTGAAAGGTGTAAAAGCTGTATTAATCATTGTTATTATTTGATAATAAGAAACTGAAAAACTTGTTAACAGAGAAGTATTTATTGAAGTTAATTATCAGGAAAGGTAGAGGACAAGAGGCAGAAGGCAGAAGGGAATTATGACTCCTGACCTCTACCCGCGATCAAAGGGAACAAGGGTATAAAACTCCATCCAATTGTTCTTTATGCCCTCCGCATAAGTGCCTTTATTCATTATTAATTGGTATTGTAGTAAGATAGCAACATATATTTTTTTTAAAGAAGCTTTGTAATCCTTCTACCATAATTTAAATTAATTTAAATAAAATTTTTGATCGGGGATTGTATTTACTGCTTCCTCGCACTGATTAATTTTGAATAAAGTAGGTTATAAAGTCGGTGCTACAAATATAGATAGTATTTTGTAATAATAACTATACGGATAAAACGGATAAATTCCTTATTTTTAATGATTAATTCTAAGATTAAGTTTCTCAATATTAACTGGTATTACTACAGCTATTCTTGTAGATATTTGCTTAATAACTTTTACCAATAAAGAGATTTTTACTAGGGTAATGATTTTGGGTAATCGCTCCACTTGTATTAGTATTTGATTTAATATAGCAATCC
>NZ_CEZPJD010000059.1:0-19661 GCF_983059655.1 Okeania sp. | reverse complement strand
TGAGGTACAGTTATATTTTGTCTTTTTATTCCCTGTTCCCTGTTCCCTGTTCCCTCAAGCCTAAAATTTTGTACCTCACCAGTATGGGAATTGCTATATATAATTTTTATTAATTTCCTGTTGCTTGTTGCCTGTTCCCTAAAGCATAAAACTTTGTACCTTATCAACTCAAAAACTTCTGTAAGTAAGTAAGAATAAAAAAATACTATGAAATTTTATATTGTAGATGTATTTGCTGAAACTAAATATGCTGGTAATCAACTGGCTGTATTTACAGGTTCTGAAGTTGAGAATCTTTCTGATAATGAAATGTTGCAAATTGCCAGAGAGATGAACTATTCAGAAACTACTTTTATTTTATCTTCAACACAACGAAATAATGGTTATGATGTACGGATATTTACTCCTACTAAAGAATTGCCTTTTGCAGGACACCCAACATTAGGAACTGCCTATATTATTCAACGAGAAATTATTAAAAATTCGGTGGAAAAAGTCATTTTAAATCTGGGTGTAGGGCAAATTACTGTGAGTTGGAAAGGTGAAGTTTTATGGATGCGTCAGAATGTGCCTACTTTTGCTCAAAAATATCAAATTGAATCTTTAGCAGAAGTATTAAATTTAGAGGCGGGCGATCTAGATATGAGGTTTCCTATTCAGGAAGTTTCGACAGGAGTTCCTTTTATCATTGTGCCTTTGAAAAATCTCAAAGCATTGAAGAAAGCTCAAGTAAATTTGGATAAATATTATCAGTTTATTCAGATAGCAAAAGTGACAGAGATTTTAATATTTTGCCCAGAGACATACAATAGTATTAATAATTTAAGTGTGAGAATGTTTGCACCATATTTAGGCATTACTGAAGACCCGGCAACAGGCAGTGCTAATGGTTGTTTGGCAGGATATTTAGCCGAGTATAATTATTTTGGTGAGGCAAAAATTAATATTAGGGTAGAACAGGGATATGAAATTAATAGACCTTCTTTATTATTGTTACAAGCAGAGAAAAAAATAGCAGGAATAGAAGTATTTGTTGGTGGTAAAGTTATCATGATCGCTCAAGGAGAATTTGTTTAAATTAAGGAAGAAGGAAGAAGGAAGAGGGAAGAGGGAAGAAGGTTTAATATTGAGAAAAAACTTAAATTTACTGTAGATATTCACTTATGAGTTTACACAAACAATAAAGTGCGGACTTGATATAGCAATCAGGAATGAGTTGTGAGAATTGAGATGTGACTTAAAAGTATAGAATATAGCAATTATTATATTCATATAATATGTTTTTTTCTTCTTCTCTGTTTCCTGTTCCCAGACCCGGTGTTCCCTAAAATTTTTCAATATCTCACAACTCAAATAATATTGCTATATAATTATTCGGACTTAATATGACAAGTTAGTAGCTCAGTCGGAAAAATTTTTTTCTTTCCACCTAATAAGCATGATGTTGGTTTGTAGTAATATAAAATCCGGTTATATAATATATGTTTATAATTCTATAATTACTTCAATCTCCCCTACTCCCCCACTTCCCTACTCCCCCGCTCCCCTACTCAATTAAATGTAGAAAAATTTTTGAGAAATTCTATAACTGGTCTAAATTATGAGCCAATGTTTAAATCCTGAATGTCTAAATCAAAATCCTTCTGATACAAAATTTTGTCATAAATGCGGGTCAAAATTACTTTTAGCAGAACGTTATCGTGCCATTAAAATTATCGGTCAAGGTGGTTTTGGTAGAACTTTTCAAGCAGTAGATGAATTTAAACCATCTCAAGCTTTTTGTGTAATTAAGCAGTTTTTTCCTGAAGTTCAAGACCGACAAAATATGGAAAAAGCAGCAGAATTATTTGCTCAAGAAGCAGTTAGATTAGAGGGTTTAGGAAAACATCCTCAAATTCCTGAATTACTGGCATTTTTTACTCAAGATAATCGTCAATATTTAGTTCAAGAATTTATTGAGGGGCAAAATTTACAGCAGGAGTTAGAAACAGTAGGAGCGTTTAATGAAACTCAGATTTGGGAGTTATTAAATGATTTATTACCAGTATTAGAATTTATTCATTCTCAAGAGGTAATTCATCGGGATATTAAACCGGATAATATTATTAAGCGACCTCTATTTTCCCAGAAAAAAGGTGAATTAGTATTAGTGGATTTTGGGGCAGCTAAATTTGCAACTCGTGCTGCTTTGGCGGTGACGGGAACAGTTATTGGAACTGCTGGATATGCTGCGCCAGAACAAGCTATTGGCAAGTCAATTTTTGCTAGCGATATTTATAGTTTGGGTGTGACTTGTATTCATTTATTGACTCAAGTTGAACCTTTTAAATTATTTGATGTAAGTGAAAATGATTGGGTCTGGCGAGATTTTTTAACCTCTCCTATTAGCGATAATTTGGGTGGTTTATTAGACCGGATGATTGTCGGAGCAACGAAGAAAAGATTTCAGTCAGTGGCAGAAATTATGGCATTGATTAAACCTAAGAATTTCGATGTTTCATTGCCAGAAAAACAGGTAAGTAATTTTGTAGATTCTTCATCTATTCCAGAAGTAAACTTAAATTCAGACAGGGGAGTTGATTATAGTAAGTTGTGCGATCTATTGGCTACTGGAAAGTGGCGAGAAGCGGATATAGAAACAGCAAAATTAATGTTAAAAATCGCTAATAGAGAAAATAGAAAGAAATTAAATGTTGATTCAATTAATAATTTACCTTGCACAGATCTACGGACTATTAATCAACTTTGGACAAAATATTCAAATGGTAAGTTTGGTTTTTCTGTGCAAAAAGAGATTTGGGAAAGTTTGACTGTTCAAACATTTTTTTTAATTTATGAAAAATTCGGCGATCGCTTGGGTTGGCATTCAATAATTGGTTGGACTAACTACGATAACTTAATGTTTGATTTAGAAAAGGCCCCCCAGGGTCACTTACCTGCAATGTTTGCTATGAGTGGAAACTGGGTATGGTTTATGGAGTTAGAAAAGTTATTTTCTACTATGGTCAAAAGACTTAATATTTGTCAAATCTAAGGAAGTAGAGGCGTGAGGGAATGGGGGAGTGGAGGAGCAGGGGAGTAGGGAGTAAAAAAATGCTTTTTAAGCTGTAACTAACCAAGAATTGCTATTAACTTTTTCACGAATTTCCATCGCTTGTTGGTGATAATTTTTAGCTTGCTGGTCTTGCCCTATATTTTGGTAAACTTTTTCCATCAAATCAAGAGTTTTTACTAAATTGTTACCATATTCAGCAAAAATACTTCTGCAAAATCCATCTTTTTCTTTCTGTTCATAAGTTGCCATTTTGTGAGGATATATATGGAGAGAATGAAGATTTTTTTCTATTTTAGGAAGATTATTTACTGTTAGTGCTAACCGATCTAGAGAATCTTCCCATAGCCTTTGCCGAATCTCTAAAGCAAGTTCTAAAAATGCTTTAGCTTGACGAGGTCTACTTATGAGAAAATATGCTTCTCCCATGTTATGTAGTGCGATTGATTCGTTGATTTGGATTGTCAATTTATCATTTTTTGCCGATTGAGCGAGCTTTTGGAAAATATTTAAAGATTTACGAGAATACTCTAGGGCTTTAGCTGATAGTTCAGTTAAATTATAAATAGTACTAATGTTATTAATTGTTTTGCCCATACCCACTACATCTTTTGTTTCCCTGAATATTATTAGAGCTTGTGAATAACATTTTAAAGCAGTAGAATACTCTCGTAAAATATGATGTATTTCTCCTTTTTTATTATATAGAGTGGCAACTTTTGCTTCATTATCTATTTTTTTTGCTAGTTCTAAAGCTAGTTCTATATATTTAAGAGCATTAGCATATTCTCCTATTTTATAGTGAACTAATCCAATCCGATAAACAAGATCTAGTCTTTGTTCTTTGTTATTAATTAATCTCGAAATTTCTAAAGCTTTTTGAAATATTTTTAATGCAGTTTCTAGCTGACCGATACTATAAAAGCGATCGCCAGTTTGAGATAGATGTTTTAATTCATTTTGATGGCTAGGATAAGATTTCATCGTATTGCTCCCTGTCATAGTATTGCTTCCTGATTAAATAAAGTTCACTTTTTGAGCGATTCACTGGTTAATTATAAAGTAGCTATACTATAGCACTACGCATTAAGGTTAGGACATTTATAAATCCTGAAAGCCTTTGAAAGTCGGCTGTTCCCTGTTCCCTGTTCCCTGTTCCCTAGCGCGTAGCGCTACACTATATTTTTTTGGAAAAAAACAACCACTGACAAACTATATTTTATGAAATTTGTCTGAAAAATATTGCCAACTAATTTGAGAATTTATTTTCATGCATAATTACAACGAAATCTTAAATAAAAGGGCAAAATATAGGTATTGTAGATTACATACTTTTCACCACAACTTTGCCAAATTTCAAGTTTTTGTTGACGATACTTCTCTGCTTTTCGTAGTTGACCTATATAGCGATAAACTTTCTCGATTAAATTTATAGTATTACCTAAGTCCGCTTCATATTGGGAGATAACACTTTGACTAAAGCAAATTTTTTCTTGTTGAAGTAGCTGGTTTGTTTGAGATGATTTTTTACTGTTAGGATAATTATTATGGATAATCTTTCTATCTAAAGAATCTGGCGTTTTACTAAATCTATTCAAAGTTACTTTGCAAATTTTCTGACGAATAGCTAAAGTAAGTTCTAGAATTTCTTTTGCTTGCCTATATCGACCCATCCACAAGTAAGCTTCTCCTATATTATAAAGAGCTGTAGCAATATTAATTTGGCCAGCTAATTTATCTAATTCTGATTTTCTTTCAAATTGTTGGAAAATTTCTAGAGATTTTTGACAACAGTTAAGAGTTTTTTCAAATAACCCTAATAAATTGTATATTTCACCTAAATGATTAAGAACTATACCAATACCCAATAAATTAGAAGAATATTGGGCAATTTCTAAAGCTTGACCATAGTATCTTAAGGCAGAGCTATATTCTATAGATAAACAATAAGTTTCGCCAATATCATTCAAAATCATGACAACTCGATTTTGGTCGCCAATTTCTTGAGCAAGTTGCAAGGCTAAATTAAGATATTTTAAAGCACAATCATATTTTTCCAGACGACGGTAAACTAATCCAATGCGGTTTAATATATTTATTTGTTGCTCAAATGTAGGGACAAATTTTAACGCTTCCTGAAAAGTATTTAATGCAATTTCAAATTGTCCCAGATCGAATAAGCGATCGCCTGCTTGAGATAGTTGTTTTAATTCTGTAGAATTGATAGCAGTGGACACCATAAGTAGTTCCTCCAGAAGAATGCTGGTAATTTTCCGGTTGTAAACTACTCTATTTCTCAAATTTGACAGGTTATGCAGTACATTAACGGAAGTCAAAAGTCAAAAGTCAAGAGTCAAAAGTAAGATTTGATCAACTCAAAACACGGAAGTTATTAATTATTAAGTTAAAAGTTAAAAGTTGGATAATGCCAAAGCGATCAAAATTATCTTTTCTTTTGCGGGTTTAATACCCCACGATCATTTCAGTTATCAATTTCCAGTTTTCAGTACCTCTAGCTGAAGTGAACTACGGAATATCCTTTTTTTTATTTCCTTAAAAGAGGAGGCGTAACTACCCAATTTTTCCGTCAATGGGGGGCACCTAAAATTGTTTGGGATTTGAATTGATAAGAAATTTTCCTTTCTGCCTTCTGCCCTCTGTCTTCTGCCCTTTGTCTTCTTCAAGGATTAAATTCAAAAGGGGGAAAAGTCTCCCGATCTTCTGGTGTTAAATAAACTGTAGCAATAAATTTCTCATTCCAACTTCCTACAACATTAGTAAATATATAAAAATCATCCTCATTATAATTTAACTTCTGCTCAACTAAAATTCCCGTTGCATCACTAACCCGTAATTGTATTTTTTCCGGTAAACCTATCCCTGTAGGTGTACTTAATATTAATAGCAGCATCCATTCTAATGTTGAATCTGAGACTAAAGACCAAGTTAAAGCATACAATCTTAAAGGAATTCCAGCTAATAATAAATCATGGTAAGCAACCCTAGCATGAGGAGGAATACATACACCATTTTGGGGCAGATCTCTGATAATTCCAGCAATTTCTTCTGTAGGAGAAGATATTCCCCTCATGGGAGATAGTACCGATAATTCTGGTAATAAAACCCAGGATAATTCATTGGCAAAATCATCTAATTCATTCTTTAACCAACGCCCCACATTAATTGTAGGTTCAGTCAAAAGACTAAGTAAATCTGGTAAATATTTACTCAGACTACTTAAAGAGTTTTCTGAATTTTCTGTAATTTCTACTAAGTTATTCGGTATATTCCCCTGCTCTATTTCGACTTGCAATTGCCAATTATATATCCAATTTAATAACTCCGAATTAGTGAGGATAGTTTTTCCTTGTTCCCAATCAAAAAATTCCCATAAGCTTTGTTCCGATAGTTGAGGTAATAACTTTGTTAATTCAGCTTTAGCTACAGCTAAATTATTGGAATTAGGTTGTACCTCTGGCAAGGGAATTCCTGCTACATCCAAACAACGAAGATAAAGTAATAAATTATCTATTTCTGTATCAAACCAACTCCAGGGTATTTGATAATTCCAATCTTCATCTGACATTAGATTAAGCTGTGTTTTATTGCGCATTAAATCTGTATAAGAAATAAAACTATTAATCACAACTGTTTCTAGTTCTTCTTGTACTTCCACCACTACATATAAATGATGGGCAAACTCTGGTAAATCTACTACTGCTCTGGGTAAACTAATTTCTTCATCTATAAAACTACCTTGAGTAATTAAACAAACTTTAAACTGATTAATATTCAGATGACAAACGGCTGGAATTGAGTTAGAAAGAGCTGGATTAAAAATAGAAGCATCAGCTAAATTAACTGTTAAATTATCTGTGTTTCGTTCTTCTAACCATTGTTCAAATCCGAACAAAGCTAACCCATTTAAATATGTTTGCCATTGTCGCAATTCGTTAGGGATTTGATTGCTAATTTTGATAGCTTGCTCAACTTTATCTAATGATAAATGAATAGATTCTGTAGTAATGCCCTGAAAATCTAGCAAGTCTTCTAATTTATTAGTTAGTTCATTCTTCATTTAATTTGTTCCTTAATAATAAGTTTTATATTTTCTTTTGCAGGTTTAATACCCATGTAATTTTCCCTACTGCCTACTGCCTACTGCCTTCTTCAAGATAAATTACAATAATTCAATCGATCTAGATGGTGACAAACTCTTTGAGCAAATAAATTTGCTTGAGGACTAGATTGAGACTTATAACTCTCTGATTCTACTTCTTGAAATACTCTATTTATTTGTTCATCTAGAGCAATTTCTATTTTTTTGTCTATAGTTATTAGATGTTTTGGATCTGCATAGTCTTGAGCAATTTCTAAGATCCGACCGCGCAAACTAATTAATAATTCCTGTCTAATATCAGCCCGAAAAGATTTTAGTTTTAGTAAACGAGTTACTTGATATTGCGCTTTCAAACCCACATCTTGAGCAATTGCTGTCATTGATTTTCCTTGACAATGATATAGATGTAATCCTTGGAGAAATTGTTCAAACTTTTGGTTTTTTCTTCTTTTTAATAATTGCATCCAAGAATCTGTTACTTTAGCTATAGCATCATCTAAACTCAAAATAAATTGCTTTCTATAATTGCTCAGAAATTCATTTTGTTCATCAATAGTATCAGCTTCTTGTTCTTGAACAAGAGAAATCTGATCGTCTAAAGATTTATGGTTAGAAGTATCTAATGGTATTGTCGGTAGAGAACCACTTCTCACAGCAATTCGATATTCTCGTACTTGAGAAGCCAGGTATTGCAATTTAGTCAATACTTGCTTGAGAGAAATATTTTTACCAGTTTTAGTCTCGATCAATTTAGAAATTTGTTCTAATTGTTCTGTAGTTGGTTGTAAGCATTTTTTCCCCATTCTTGATAAACTTTTTTGGCGACGTTGTGCCCGATAAATAGCATGATAACTTGATAAAATATCTATACTTTCCCGAGTTTCAAAAGCAGTAAAATTATAAAAGACTGAGAAGATTTTCTCTAGCTGTTTGAGAGGAGTATCATTCAGAATTGCCCAATCACTAATTAAATAGACTCCACATTCTAGTAAGAAACTATTAAGTTCAGGATGCTGTTTAACTTTTCTAGTTGTCCAACTAGCTAAATTGCTTTGATTTGGGTTAAAACTTTGGAGAATTTCTTGGGCAAAAGAACAAGAAGAAGTTTTATTTTTTTGACTAGAGATTCTGCCATCATCAGTTAAAACATAAGGAAATAAATTTTGGCTAGTAAAGCCATAATTTTTACCAAAATTAGCTGCTAATTGTTGACAAACTCGGTCAATTTGCCAAGATATAAAACAGAGAAGACAGCGTTCTGCTAATAAAGAATCTCTCTCTAGATTAATATCTGAATTATCTTGCACCCATGCTAAAAGTTTACGCTGAATATTAATGTCCGAAACATCACTATCTGTTACATACTCTGGAAAATTTAAGGTAAAAAATTGTTTTGCCTCCGTAATTTCCAGGATTTGACGAGACCCAGAACTATTAATTTTAATCTGTTTCCAGTATTTAGAAGCACTACCCATTCACTTTTAGATTTCAGATAAATAAAAATGGACAATTATTCAGATATATTAGCTTATAGTAGAAGAAAGAAGTATTACTAATGGATAATTGATAATTGATAATTAATCCCCAAAGGTTTAAAGCCTCTCATTACTAATGAATAATTGATAATTAGATATACTTTTCATTATCCATTATCCATTGTTCATTATCCATTGTTAAATCTGTCCTAACTTTTGCTTAGACTGCTATAAAACATTAGCCTGTAAGATATTCAATCCACAATGCTGATTATTGTTGATTGTATAATCATTTTTTCTGGTCAAAAGTTTGCTCTAATATCAGGATATTTATCCCTTCAATTGGAATATATTTCTATATTCCTAGAGGTTATGCAATATTTGTGGAAGTTAAGAAGAAAGAAGGAAATGCTTTTTTCGCTGTTGTCTGTAATCTATAAGAATCTAATATTGTAGGAGCAAGAATCTAATATTGTAGGAGCAAGAATCTAATATTGTAGGAGCAAGAATCTAATATTGTAGGAGCAAATGGCTATTCCCCCTTACTGCCTACTGCCTCTTATTAGAGGAGATGTCTTTTCTTCCTCCTTCCTTCTTCCTCCTTCCTTCTTCCTTCTTCCTTCTTCCTTCTTCCTCCTTCCTTCTTCCCTAAACTATAACTTGGCTAGAATTAGCTGTATCGGTAATTATATATTCCACTTGGTCAGGATTTAAAAAAGGATTAGCACTTAAAACTAAAGCAGCTACACCAGCAACATGAGGGGCCGCCATTGATGTACCACTTAGATTTCCCAAATCATTATCAGGAAGAGTTGAATAAATATTATCTCCAGGAGCAACAACATAATTTAGTGTTGCTAACCCAGCACGGTTAGAAAAGTCACTAATTCTGCCTGTAATATCTGTTGACCCAACTGCAATTCCCCATTGTTGTAGATTATTAGCTGGATATTCAGGAAAACTACTACCATCATTACCTGCTGACATAACTACCACAACTCCTCTTTCTGTTGCATAACGGATGGCATCATTCACTACAGGAAAATAAAAATCTCTCCCAAAGCTCATATTAATCACATGGGCACCATTATTAACTGCATAGTAAATCCCAGCAGCAGCATTATCAGGTGTAATTGTCTCAAAATTTCCTACTTTAACAGGCATAATTTTAGCATTAGGAGCAATTCCTGTAACTCCTAAGCCATTCTGTTGAGCGGCGATCGTACCTGCAATATGAGTACCATGACCAAAAATATCCATCGGGGTATTATCATTATTGATAAAATCCCATCCTCTAACATCATCTATATATCCATTACCATCATCATCAAAACCATTATTAGGAATTTCATTGATGTTAGTCCAGATATTACCTGCTAAATCAAAATGATTGTAATCAACTCCACTATCTATCACTGCTACTACAATACCTTGGCCGGTATAACCTTGATTCCAGACTTCAGGAGCATTAATTGCTTCGACATCCCAATTATTAAAATCAAAAGCTTCAGGAAAAGGAGTTGGTGCGTTGATAGTTTGAGCTACTGCTGCACTTGCATCAACTAAACCATATCCATAGATACTACTATAACCACTAGAATTAAATGAAGGTCCAGGATTAAATGAAGGCCCAGAATTAAATGAGGGTGTTGCTGACAGACTCAGATTATAATTTGTATCTCCACTGTATTGACTTACTTTAACGTAATAAGTACCGGGGTTTAAATTAGACACATTTATTTCTTCGGAAGCGTTGCCAGAAGCAATGGAATAATCAATTATTTCTTCCAAACCATCATTATTTTTGTCTTCGAGCAAGTCTACATCAGCATCTGCAGTCAAACCAGATAAAAATAAGTTAAAGTCACTGGTTGTATTCAAATGGAAACGATAATAGTCTACGGAGTCGAAGTCACCTACAAAATCATTCCAAATTTGATTGGTATTCAAAACCCCAATATCACGAGCGTCGATCAAGGTGTCATCTGACTGTGGAAAAAGGTTTATTTGGCTGGCTATTCTTTGAGGAGTAATGAATTCACCAGTTAGTATATCTATTTCGGACTGGTTTTCGATAACTTCAGTTTGAGATTCTGGGTAAGGAGTAATATTACTGTTTATTTGTGGGGGGAAATTTATTTCATCTGTAACAATTTGCTGTTTTGTTAAGATATTATTAACATATAAAATTTTATCTTCATAACTATTTAATTGTTTGGGTTCGGGTATGATAGAAATATTATTCTCATCAATAACTTGAAGAAGATTATCGGTGGAATTTTCAGAATAGTTTGAAGGAAACATAGTTTTTTAGGGTAGATAGTACAAATATTTTTATGTCCATAGCAGGCAATAGGGAATAGGGAAAAATATTTTCCTGTCTGAGGTTCATCATCAGCATAATTCCTAAGCAATTTGTTACTTTGAGATATAACAGCCGCCATTACTGTATTTGACTGATGAAATAGCTCAAACAGCAGGATATTATTAATCAAGCTTTTTTCTTATTCCTTCTTCCTTCTTTCTTCTTCTATTATATGAAAGGAAACTTTAAACTCTGTCACATCAACATATATCTGATTGATTAGAGGTTATGCACAAAGAAAACTCGGCTAATTTCAGTAACTTGATTTCTAATTTATAGATATATATTATTATAAATATATATTAGTATTTACGCATTACAACGTATTTTAGTCATTTTTTAGTCATTGCGATCAACAGGGTTTGCGGAGTATTCCGGACGGAAAGCAATCTCAAATCCTAGTTTTTCCTAGCTCATGCGTAATTCCTGAGAAATAACAGTCGTCATTACTACATTTGACTTATGAAATAGCTCAAACAGCAGGATATTACTATAACAATTCCCACACTTATGAGGTAAAAAGTTTTAGGTTTGAGGGAATAGGGAACAGGGAATAAAAAGACAAAAAGATAACTGTACCTCACAACTTTGGGAAACGCTATAATCAAGCTTTTTTTTTAATTCCTTCCTCCTTCTTTCTTCTCTCCTGACTCCTAAGTAGGGTTTGCTAAATGCCGAATAAAGTCTTTTTGCTATTTGTAGGGAGTAGTTAGGAGGTAGAATAAATGGGAATTACAGAGTTAGCGATCATTCATAATAATCAGAGTGATTTTTCGGCTTTTGCCACCAGAAAATCCTCACTTTTTTAACTTAAGCTTGGTGAAAAGTTCATACTTTTTCAAGATATAAATTGCCTAAAACCAATATCAGTTAATACTTTGATATTTAATCAGCAAGCCCTATCTAGATTTTATAGTCATTTCAGTTTAGATTGAGACAAAAGTTTCTTACTGTGAAATAGTTTGAACTAAAAAAGTATCTCATTCTTAAGTTAAACAACTATAATTTTCTGTGTGTTATACCAATTTAAAAAAAGAATTTTACGAATAATAAGAATAAGTGCAATAAAAATATTTTGCAGGAAATGTCCCTTTGATAAAAAAAAGAATTTACGACCTGAAAACTGGTATGAAATCTATTAATTCTGGATTCTGGATTCTGGATTCTAAAAAATACCCTAGCTATTTGTAGCAAATATTTATCAAATTGGTATGATACCAAATCCGGTTTTCAAAACCATGTTTTTCAAATTCCTTTCTAACCCTTCTTCCTCACAGGAGTGCGCATTCCCTCTCTTTGTCAGCATTCCCTCTCTTGGTCGGCGTTCCGCAAGCGAGCTGTCGGCGGCGCGGGTTCCGACCGCTTGCGTCTCACGCCGACGCGGGGTCGCACCGCTTCTGCCCTCTGCCTTCTGCCTTACCTCACAATAAACCTTACTTTCAAAACAGGATTTGGTATTATACCAAACCAGCAACATCCACAAAAAAACTCGGTTAATTTCAGTAACCGGGTTTCTAATTTATAGATATAACAGTCGTTTTTACTGTATTTGACTGATGAAATAGCTCAAACAGCAGGATATTACCGAATAATTAATAATTAATAATTAATAATTAATAATTAATTATTAAATAATTCTGGTTTAAAGCCTCCCCTTTTAAGGTAATTATCCATTATCCATTAATGAATAATCAAGCTTTTTCTTCTTTATTCCCTCCTGACTCCTCCTCCTGGGAGGGGTTAGGGGTGGGTTGACTCCTGAATTCTGACTTCTAAATAATTAAAATTACAGCACTTTGCGCGGATAGTGAGGTACAGTTTGAAAATTAATCTTTTTTTCCCTACTGCCTACTCCCTACTGCCTACTCCCTACTCCCTAAAGTCCTAAAATTTTGTACCTCATCAACTCCAAAACTACTGTAATACCATACACACGCTTCAGCAAAGTCTAAAATCCATTTCCCATCAATATAAATGATGACCAATAGTAAGGATTATTTGCTTCTTTATCCTTTCCAGTAATCATATTTATTTGAGCTTCCCGGAATGCTTCTGTTTTGCTTTTTCCTTCTTGTAATACTGTGTAAAAAGTATTCATTAATTGAGCTGAATCATCATTAACTCGCCACAAGGAAGTAACTATTGTTTCAACTCCGGCATTTTGCATCTGATAACCAAAACCAACTATTTCTTCCCCATTACCTATTTGTCCGCCAATGTTAGTTTCAGAAGCACTTAATACGACTAAATCTACATCTGGTAATGACCAACTTTCCATATCGCGCAGAGTCACACGATCGCCATCTCCAAATAATATGAAAGAGTCTTCTGGTTTCCCATTTCCTGTTTCTTCATTTAACAAGACAACGGGGGTATCTAAATGCACAATATTGTAGTCATTAAAACTACTAATTGTTGTTTCAGAACTAAATTCATTGTTCACAAGTTTACGAGAGCCAGGAATTGTTTCTACTAAATTTTCAACTAATTTTACTGTTGTTGGTGCTAATTCAACTTGGCGAGTTCCTACCTGAACTTGATAATTACCTTCGGTTAAAGCTGCTGCTAATACACGGGGTTGATTCTTGGGTTGAGCCTCAAAATTAGTTAGACTAGCTGCAATTATATTATTCACACCAAAACTTTCTACTAACCATTTTTCTCCATCATAAAGTGCTGCTAAAGGAAGATAACGTAGTTGATTATCTGGTGCATAAATAATAGTATTGGCATTTGCTTTATTTAACTCATCTTCTATCGGTTTGATTAACCAATTATAGAGTTTTTCCGCAGAACCTTTAACATCTCCAACCGGGGTCAAAATTGTCAGCCGAAACTCAGCGATCGCTTGTTCAATTTCTTCTGCTTTTACTTCTACGGTTTTGTGTATTGGCTCACCTTCTGCTGTGATTAATACTAATTCTAATTTATCTGCCAAAATTAATGGATAAAATAGCACTGTTCCAGGTAATTTTTGTAATTTTGCTTGCAAATTCTTAAATGCTGGAAAATCCGCTTTTAAATTATTTTTGTCAATCTCCCGCTCTAAAATGTCTGTTGTATCTTCAGTCAGAATTTGTTCTTCAGCAGCTAATAATTTAACTCCGATTGCTGTTGCTTCATTCCCCTTAATATTCCCTAGATAATTATCTAATTCTTGAATTTTCAACAAATCTAATACTTGTTGAGCTTCCACAATACGTTCTTGTTGTAATAGCAAACCTGCTAAATTTCGATAAATTTCTTCAGGCTTTTCTAAAAAACTTTTCTGGCTTTCCTGACTCCGCATAGCTTCATTCAAATTAACAGCTTGCTTGTAAAAAACCACTGCCAATTCAGGTTTTTCTTGAGCTGCTAATATTGTGCCGAACTGCCCATAAATTTTAC
Organism: Okeania sp.; assembly: GCF_983059655.1. Taxonomy (NCBI): domain Bacteria; kingdom Bacillati; phylum Cyanobacteriota; class Cyanophyceae; order Oscillatoriales; family Microcoleaceae; genus Okeania; species Okeania sp. The sequence continues at coordinate 5,262 of NZ_CEZPJD010000059.1, read as the reverse complement.
CCTCCTTAACTGTTTTTTCACTCTCTTTATATATTGCTAATGCTTGTACTAAATTTTCTAAAGCTTGGGGATATTGTCTGAGCTGATATAAAGAATCTCCTATTCCTTCATAAGCTATAGCAACAGCATTTTTATCTTCTTTATCTGGTAAATTATCCAAGGCAAGTTTGTGATAATTCAGAGCAATAGAATAATCACCAGAACTATAATTAACTTCACCCAAAGCATTCAAATTTGCAACAATAACCGACTTTTCTCCTACTTCTTTATTTACAGGTAATGCTTCTAGTAAAACTTGCTTGGCTTTAGCATTTTCACCCAAACGGTTGTAAACTTTCCCTAAACCAAGAGTTGCTTTACCTTCTCCCGCCTTATCTTCTGCTTCTTGATAAAAAGCTAAACTTTGTTCATAAATTGATTGTGCTTTAGCATTTTCTCCTGCCTCATAATAAGCATCACCCAAATAATTCAAAGCCTCTAATTGAGCAGTTTTATCCTCCGCAGCTTTAGCAGCTTCCAACCCTTTTTCATAAACCTCCAATGCTTGAGCATCATCTCCTTGCTTTTCATAAAGTTTCCCCATAAAACCATAAATTCGCCCCACACTTCTTTGGTCGCCAATACCTTCTAACATCGCCACAGCTTGCCGAAAATATTTCAGAGCTTCAGAGTCTTCACCCTTTTCCCGATAGACAAAACCTATATTATTTAATAACCGACCAACTCCAGCATTATCATTAATTTCTTTACGCACAGTTAAAGCTTTTTGATATGTTTCCAAAGCTTTGTCATAATTACCCATCCGAAAGTGGACAACTCCTATATTATTGAGGGTACGTCCTCTATTTCGGCGATCGCCCACTTCTTCACGAATAGTCAGCGCCTGTTCGTAAAATTCCAGTGCTTGGTCAAGTTGTCCTTGACTGGCCTTAACCGCAGCAATATTATGTAATGACTCTCCTTCATTTGGCCGATCCTTCACAGCTTGAGAAATATCTAAAGCCTCTTGATGCAAGTTTAACGCTTGGGAAAATTCCCTCTGTCGTTGATAGGTAAAACCAATCAAGTTCAGAGTTTCCGATATCCCTGGGCGGTCATTGATTTCTCGGCGAATAGTTAAAGCTTGTTGCAAAACATCTAAAGCTTGTGTGTATTCCCTTTGGTTAACATAAACATCCCCAATATTATTCAGGGTTTGGGCAATTCCAGCCTGGTCCCCCAGCTCCTTACGAATTGCTAAAACTTTTTCGTAGCTTTCAAGGGCCTCATCAAACTTTCCTGTCCGAAATTGTTCCACACCTGCCTCAAATAACTTATCTGCCTCAGTCTTAGAGGCAGAAGATTCTGGCGAACTTTCCACTTCAGGAGTTTGGGCCAAGACATTCGAGGTATTTGTGATGGTGGATATTGGAAAAAGAATAAGAGCGATCGCGCTCAAGTAACTAAGGCAGAAATAGGAATTCTTCACTGTAGGAGTCCTCCTAAATTTACGGCAAATGATAGATTTTGGATAAAACTGTAACTTAAATAGCACTCAGAATTAGGACTTTTTTTGACATTTAGGAGGAGATGAGCAACTCTTCCTAAGCTATCCGGCGCAATAGTTACCAGGAATTTAACCAAAGGTCAAAAAGCTGAAGTGCTGTTTACAGAGCATTCCGGTATGAAAAATGCTGATAGCTGATAGTTAGTTAGGGTTTGCTGAAAAAGTCTTATGGGTAGAAGGTAGGAGTCAGGATAAATGGAAATTTAGAGGAGGTAGGAGTAAGAATTGTCCCTTGATTTTTCTACCATAGTCAGCTCAAAATACTAGCTTTTTGAGCATTTTCAACTGAAAAGCTGGCACTTTTTTGAATTCTAAAAAACTACAACCTTTACCTGTTAATGCTTTGAGATTTAATCAGCAAGCCCTAGTTAAAGCTCATAGAATCTTAACCTGGCCATTTAGCATGATCAAAATAATTGGGTCTAAAACCCAGCCTTTTAAGGCGAAATATTTTTGGAGCAGGACTTAAATCCCCTACTTCCCCTCCTGGGAGGGGTTAGGGGTGGGTTAACTTCTGACTTCTAACTTCTGACTTCTGACTTCGTTAAGGGTCTTACTCTATATCCTCTTAAAAGTAAAAGATATTTTGTACTATTTTGTCTATCTCAGATTCTACTTACTAGAGAATCTTGTGTATTAGAGAGTTAATTTAGGATGAGCAAGACTTATACTATTTTTAATAAAAAAATTTCCGTGTAAAATAAGAACTAAGAAATTATAGAAATACATGAAAAGATAAATATCTTTATCATTTTGTCTTGTATTTTTCAGAAGGATTTTTCTGAAAAATACATTTTGACATTGCCAATAAATTTTACTGAAAAATAGGAAATGATTTTGATTGTCATTAGAATACTGCACTCAATAATTGTCAACAATGTTTTTTTATAAATTTATATTCTATGGCGATCAATTTTGATTTCCCTAATTCTTTATTCAATTTTTATTAAAAATGAACAGTAATGAAAATCGGAAAAATAAACTTTTTAATTTGTTGATCAATGAGCTTCCCGATCAATTTACAGGTAAGTTAGAAGTAAAAGGTTCTCAGAACAGTTGGATGATCTTCTTTTGTGTTGGTCGTCTAGTTTGGGCTGCTGGTGGCGAACATCCTAACCGCAGGTTTCATAGGATTTGGAATCAATTTTGCCCGAATATTTCTTTGACTAATATGAAGTTACGAGAACAGAACGATCTTAATTATTATTACTATCATCTTCTCTCTATTTTATATAGAAAAAAAGTATCAAGTATCAGCCAACTTAAAGTAGTTGTTATTGAGAATATCAAAGAAGTTTTATTTGATATTTTACTACAGCAATCACAAGAACTATTAGCTTATAATCTATCTCCAAGAGGATTAGAAAAATCATTAATTTTAATGTCTGCAATTATTCCTCCTGAAGCTATAATTCCTTCTCTTCATAAATCATTTTTAGCATGGCAGCAGTCTAATTTAACTGAATATTCTCCTAATTTGGTTCCTGAAATTATTAAACAAAAATTATTACAACAAATAGCTAAACCCAACTCTTATAAAGCGATCGTTAAATTAGTCGATGGTCAAAGAACTCTCCGAGAAATAGCTATTTTGATGAATAAAGATTTGCGTCAATTAACTTTATTTTTAATGCCTTATGTGCGTAATGAATTAATTATTCTTAAATCAGTTCCAGATAAACAACGTATTGAAGGAAGTCCAGGATTACAGCCAGAACTAAATCAAAAGAAACCTCCAACGAAAATCAAAGAATTAATTATTTGCGTAGATGATAGTAAACAAATTTGTTATATGTTAGAGAGAATTCTTAAAAGTGCAGATTATAGATTTATCGCAATTAAAGATTCGATTAAAGCATTACCAATAATTATTGAAAATAAACCCGATCTAATTTTTTTAGACTTAATGATGCCAATTGCTAATGGTTATGAAATTTGTACTCAATTGCGACGAGTACCCATTTTTGAGAATACACCCATAATTATCATCACTGGAAATGATGGAGTAGTTGATAGAGTTCGCGCTAAAATGGTGGGAGCCACAGGGTATATAACCAAGCCTCTTGAGCCGAAAAAAATACTGGCAATAGTAAAGCGATATTTACATAATTATCCTCCTAAGTCGCCACCTAAGTCGCCAGAAAAACCAGATCAAACAAGCTTATAAGTTATTTGTAATTGTTTAGCTAGATCGAAATTTAACAACCGTAATATTATTAATCTAAAACTGACTTTGAAGCTAATCTCGCTTGAGAATCAGCTTTTGGTGGCAACATAGGAAGGAATAAAGGAATAGAAGTTTTAGTTTAGCCCAAACTAATATTATTTGAATTGACTACTACATCTACAAAACTGTCAGTATTTTATTGTGATAAAGTTAAAAATATCTTAAATAGCAATATCAAAAAATTATACTTATGTATACTAGATTTTATAGTATAAAATGTTTGTGACAAATCTTACTATTTTAGACAACTTATGTTATCCACTACAAATATTAATAATCCGAGTCTAACTAATCGACTAATTACTATTAGTAGAAAGCAATTTACAGGTAGTTTGAATGTAGTAGCTAGCTCCACAGATAAGTGGAGTCTTTATTTTTTTAGAGGTCGTATAGTCTGGGGTTGTAGTGGACAATATTCTCGGCGGCAATTACGCCAACATATCATACGTTATCAAGTTAAAATTAATCCGATAAACTTAGACCCCTTCCAAATTAATAATAATCATAGTTGCTGGGTTTATCAATTATTGTGTAGTTTACTGCAAGAACAGCAAATTACTAGAGAACAGTTTGACAAGATAATTAAATCAATAGTTTTAGAAGTATTATTTGATATATTACAGCAGGAAAATCATAGAAAAATAAGTTATAAAATTGAACCAAATACTAAGAAAAACATCCTACACTGGCCAATAGTTTTAATTGACACGAAAAGTATTCTTAAAAAAGCAGTAGAAAATTGGTATAATTGGAGTAATTCAGGATTAAAAAATTTCTCTCCTAACTTTGGGATAATTTTATCTCAACCAGAACAATTCCAAGAACAAATATCACCCACTCTCTATAATAAATTAGGAAAATTAATCAACAGTCAACGTAGTTTAAGAGATATAGCGAGTAAAATAAAATCAGACCAGTTTCGTCTAGCAAAATTTCTCTTACCTCATATTCAAAAAGGATTAATTAAGCTCAAAAAAATACCAGATATTCCCGTAATGTTTCCCCACTTACAAAATATAAATCCACAGTTACATGAACAAAGAGAATGTAGCCAAGAGAAAAAAAATCAACCTTTAATTGCCTGTATAGATGATAGCCTAATAGTTTGCCATCAAATGAAACAAATTTTCACTACTAACAGTTTTGATTTTGTCGGAATTAACAGTTCAGTTAAAGCAATCATAACCTTGATAGAAAGAAAACCCGATCTAATTTTTTTAGACTTAATCATGCCCATAGCAAATGGTTATGAAATTTGTGCTCAGATTCGTCGTATTTCAGCATTAAAAGAAACACCAGTAATAATTTTAACAAGCAGTAATAGATTAATAGATAGAGTTCGAGCAACAATGGTAGGATGTACAGATTATCTCATTAAACCAATTAGAGAAAAACAAGTTCTAGAAATAGTTAATAGATATGTAACTTCTAGTTCTTGCTTGCCTCAAAAACCTATGTCTGACACCCTAGCTCTACAATTTTCTTAATA
>NZ_CEZPJD010000058.1:0-19798 GCF_983059655.1 Okeania sp. | reverse complement strand
CGCCGCCGACAGGCGCAAGCGGTGAGACCCCGCGCCGCCGACAGGCGCAAGCGGTCGGACCCCGCGTCGCCGACAGGCGCAAGGGAACGCCGACCAAGAGAGGGAATGCTCACCAAGAGAGGGAACGCCGACCAAGAGAGGGAACGCGCACCAAGAGAGTCAGAAGTTATTTTAGTAACGGGGATTTGAGCCCCGCTCCAAAAATATTACGCCTTAAAAGGCGGGGTTTTAGACCCATGTTATTTTGATAAAATTGTATTAATACTTGTAAGGGATTACAGGGTTAAATATTGCTGAAAAAGTGCAAGATTTTTGGCTCTTTTCGTCTCAAAATGCTAATACTTTTCCCCTGAATATCAGAAAATTTGGCCGTAGCAGATAGTCTAAACTGTTGCCTATTATCACCATCAGACTTTATTCAGCAAATCCTAAATAAGTATTGGCCTAATTTAGGATAGAATATTTATGTCTGAACTTATGTCTGAGAAATTTAAAGTATGCGATGTCCAGTGTGCCAACATACAAATAGTCGTGTTCTAGAGTCGCGTTCAGCTGAATCTGGTAAGAGTATCCGACGCCGACGAGAATGTTTGAACTGCCAGCATCGTTTCACGACTTATGAAAGAATGGAGTTTGTTACAGTAACAGTAATTAAAAAGGACGGTAAAAAAGAGTCTTTTGACAAGTTGAAATTACTCCGAGGTATTGTCCGCTCCTGTGAAAAAACTGGTATTGAACCTACTGAACTCGAAGCTTTTGTAGATGAAATAGAAGTTGAGCTACAGGGTAGATCCCAGAGAGAAGTTACCAGCGCTGAAATTGGTGAAATTGTTCTGAGTAAATTGGTTCACATTAGTGAAGTTGCTTATATCCGTTTTGCCTCTGTTTATCGTAAATTTAAAGGTATTAGAGATTTTGTCGATACCTTAAATCATCTTCAAAATCAAAAAAATAATTTAGATTTTAATTCTACTCACCTAGAAAGTTCTGAAATTTCTTCAACAGTAGATGCTATTGATAGTGAAACTCCTGCTTCTTGTGCCACCTCATCTTAAATTTAATGATGATAACTATAGCAGTAAGTAAATTCAAGATATTTTGATATTTTGGAGCTGAACTGATGAAAAGAATAGTTGATTCATAAATTAGTGTGGCCTCAAAACTTACTTAGAGAAAAGAATTAGGTAATTTAAGCGAACCAAATTATTAGGGATAGGGTTAAATAATCTGCAATATATTTGTCCTGAATATTTACAAAACTATGGATTAGGGCTGTTCAGGTAACAAGTGATTAATGAAAAACTAACATTAAAGTTTATGGTAAAATAAACTGTTTTGAGTAATAATAGTAGATTAGGGTTAGCTTGTGCTGGGTAAAATCTATATTTTATATGATATTCTTAACCAGACCAGAGGACTTTCATATTCTAGGTAAAGTTTAACTGTGTAATGAGACTGACCTAAATTTAATGAATTGAAAGCCCATAACCAGGCAAGAAGTATTAGCTAAAAGACTCCAAAGGTCTCACTAAGAGCTGATGTCCTAGCAGTACAAGAGCTTTGTAATTAATATCTAGGTAAAAGAATGCCTAAATTTATATGCGCTCTTAAATATATATACATATATTATACGCTCTGACGAAATTAAGGTTTCAGCTCTATCAAGGCCATTCATTAATGGATAATTGATAATTGATAATTGATAATTACCTCGCCCTAAAAGGGAGAGGATTGACAAATAAGGAAAAAATTTATTCTCTTGGTCGATTGGACATAGCGTTTGCTAGCGCACAACTACGTTAACACGTTTGCGATAGCATTCTGCAAGGAAAGCGTCCCGGAGGGAACGGAAACCCGCTCTTATCAGAGCCGCTCCGAAGATCGCCATCTCTCGACCGCTTTTTTCCCCTTCACAAGGGAAGGCTTTTAACCTGAATTGTTTAATCATTTAATTATTTAATTATTAATTGTTCGGTAAAAAAAATTAAGGAGAGAAATCCCAAGAAACTATAACGCATGACAAATTTGAAAACACCTGCCAAAGAAGTTGGCTTTACTCACGAAGATTTTGCAGCTTTATTAGATAAATATGACTATCACTTTAGTCCTGGGGATATTGTAGCAGGAACAGTGTTTAGCATAGAACCAAGAGGAGCATTGATTGATATTGGAGCAAAAACTGCTGCTTATATCCCTATCCAAGAAATGTCAATCAATAGGGTCGAAAACCCTGAAGAAGTTATACAGTCAAATGAAACAAGAGAATTTTTTATCTTAACAGATGAAAATGAAGATGGACAGTTAACTTTATCCATCCGACGAATAGAATATATGCGGGCCTGGGAAAGAGTCCGGCAACTACAAGCTGAAGATGCAACAGTACGCTCACAAGTATTTGCAACAAACCGTGGTGGTGCTTTAGTTAGGATAGAAGGACTGCGTGGATTTATTCCTGGTTCGCACATTAGTACGCGTAAACCAAAAGAAGATTTACTTAACGAAGAATTACCTCTAAAATTCTTAGAGGTAGATGAAGAACGTAATCGTCTGGTTCTAAGTCATCGTCGCGCCTTAGTTGAGCGGAAGATGAATCGTTTAGAAGTAGGGGAGGTAGTTATAGGAGCAGTTCGTGGTATTAAGCCCTATGGTGCCTTTATTGATATTGGTGGTGTTAGTGGCCTATTGCACATATCAGAAATTTCTCACGACCATATTGAAACTCCTAGTAGCGTATTAAAAGTCAATGATGAACTCAAAGTGATGATCATTGACCTAGATTCTGACAGAGGCCGGATATCTCTGTCAACTAAGCAACTAGAACCAGAACCAGGGGCAATGGTCAAAAATCCACAACTCGTATATGACCAAGCAGAAGAAATGGCGGCTAAGTTTAGAGAAAAAATGTTGGCCGCACAACGGGGAGAGACTATAGAAGAAACGGTTGAAGCGACGGTAGAAACAACAGAAGCACCTGAGGTTGAAGCGACAGTAGAAACAACAGAAGCACCTGAGGTTGAAGCGACAGTAGAAACAACAGAAGCACCTGAGGTTGAAGCGACAGCAGAAACAACAGAAGCACCTGAGGTTGAAGCGACAGCAGAAACAACAGAAGCACCTGAAGCGGAAGCACCTGAAGTTGAAGCGACAGCAGAAACAACAGAAGCACCTGAAGCGGAAGCACCTGAAGTTGAAGCAACAGCAGAAACAACAGAAGCACCTGAAGCGGAAGCACCTGAAGTTGAAGCAACAGCAGAAACAACAGAAGATGAAGAAAAATCAGCAGCAGCTGTAGAATAAGTAGCTCAAGGTTAGTCGGCGAATAGGGAGTAAGTAAAATAATAAGTTAGAAAATAACTAAATCAAAAATAACTTATAGCTACTCCCTATATCCTTATGACTTGATATTCTCAACCAGAATAAACTCTAGTGCAGGATGGCAGAAATAAATAAGCAGTTAAAAAATCCTAAAAGCCTTACCGGTCAATACTTTTGATTTTTGACTGTCTTGAGTGTGTCTTACATTGTGAGGGGACCTCAGAATTACATACTTGCTTTTGGCTTCCGTGTAGCGACACAAGTAATAGTTAAAAATATACTTTTCCCTATTTTAAAGAATGGTAACAATTAACTGCCGAGATGTAATATTCCAAGATATTCAAGCAATAATTTTTGATAAAGATGGCACTTTGGAAAACTCCCAAGAGTTTCTCAGAAATTTAGGACAAAAGCTGACTCGTCTCATCGACGCTAAAATTCCAGGCATTGGAGAACCATTACTAATGTCTTTTGGGATTAATGGACAAAGTATTAACCCCACAGGATTAATGGCCGTTGGAAGTAGGCGAGAAAATGAAATTGCAGCAGCAGCTTATATTGCTGAAGTGCGACTCGTTGGCTAATCAAGACTGCTGAAAAGCAGATATACCTAGCCTCTCAGGTCACGACATGGAGCCTATAACTCCGACCTGTGAAACTCTTATACCCTTGATGGTGAGATTCCATCCGCCCTGTTGTTGGGTTGACAGCATAGGCCACGGAGTAGCGACTGAACATCAATCTCCGAAGCTGGTCTAAATGGAGTTAAAGCTTTAACTACCAAATAAGTGAGACTTCTAGCAAAGGTTGACAAGTGGACGAACAGGAAGGTAATCAAACTCTCGTGATATATAACCATCCCAAAGGTAGCTATGGAATGTAGGACGAAAGTCAGAGGGTCTCTGGGTACTCCTATTTCTGCGGGAATACCAACAATCATACCGAACCCTCCGGGAGATTTTACCCCACTAAATTAACCGTAAAAAAGGAATAAGGGAACGAGGAAACCTCTCTTTGACACCTAAGAATATAGGTCGAGAACTTAGGAAGCCATTCAAGGTCAATCTACGCTTTGGACGTAGGTCTTAGGGAGAGTAGGATTGGATAAGAAGCATTAATTTGCAGACGTATCCACTGTTAGACGTAATGTAAGGCAATGAATAGTGATGAATAAAGCTCAGACACTAAAAAGAAAGTTAGGATCACCTAAAACATTTCTTGAGTGCGTCTTACATTCTGAGGAGACCTCAGAATTACGCACTCGCTTTTTAAGCGTAGCATGGGATACAGAAGATATGCCTTCACAAGTTTCAATTAACCCTAACCTTAAATGGAAGGATATTAATTGGAAGAAGGTAGAGAAGTCTGTGTTCCGATTACAAAAATTGATTTACAAAGCATCCATGAGTGGCGAATTCCGCAAGATGCACAGATACCAAAAACTTCTTTTAAAAAGTTATTACGCAAGGTTGCTAGCTGTTAGACGCGTGACACAGGATAACCAGGGAAAGAAAACTGCTGGAATAGATGGTATTAAAAATCTATCCCCAATGCAGCGATTCAATTTGATGAACCTACTATCATCACGCCACCTCAAAGCAAGCCCCACCCGCAGGATCTATATACCAAAACCAGGTAAAGATGAAAAGCGAGTGCGTAATTCTGAGGTTTCCTCAGAATGCAAGACGCACTCAAGACAACGTCCATTAGCCATCCCAACGATGTATGACAGAGCGTTACAAGCCTTGGTGAAGTTAGGTATGGAACCAGAATGGGAGGCACGTTTTGAACCTAATAGTTATGGTCTTTTCCGGGGGTCAACACATGATGCCATAGAGGCTATATATATTGACATCAACCATAAACCAAAATATGTGTTAGATGCTGACATATCCAAATGTTTTGACCGAATTAACCATGATGTACTTTTGGGAAAGATTGGAAAGTCACCTTACAGACGATTAATCAAACAATGGTTAAAGTCCGGAGTGTTTGACAACAATCAATTCCTAAAATCTGTGGAAGGTACACCACAGGGAGAGGTCATCAGTCCGCTACTAGCAAACATCGCCTTACACGGTATGGAGAAAAGATTAATGGAATTTGCCAAAACCCTAGATATGAAAGATAACAGGGGTAGGCAAATAGGCCAGCGGAACAAAATAAGTAGTCTTTCTCTAATACGCTATGCTGATGACTTTGTAATATTACACAAAGACATCAAAGTAGTCCTGCAAGCAAAAACCGTAATACAGGAATGGTTAAATCAGATAGGATTAAAACTAAAACCAGAAAAGACCAAAATTGCCCACACCTTGGAAGAATATGAAGGAAACAAACCCGGATTTGACTTTTTAGGATTCACAATTAGGCAATGGAAAGTGAAGACAGCCAAACAAGGATTTAAGACACTGGTTAAACCATCCTCCAAGAGTATTAAAACTCACTATCGAAAATTGGCGGATATATGTGATTCTTACAAAAATATCCCCACCAAAGCTCTAATAGCTAAATTAAATTCGATAATAAGAGGATGGGCTAACTACTTTTCATCCGTAGTCAGTAAAGAGATATTCAACAAAATGGATAATCTTTTATGGAAGAGGCTAGGTCGATGGGTAAATAGAAGGCATCCAAACAAGTCAGCAGCCTGGGTTAAGGAAAAGTATTTCCCTATAGTTGAGGATACCAGAAATTGGAGACTTAACGATGGCGAATATATACTAAACCTACACTCGGATGTAGCCATTGTAAGGCACATCAAAGTTAAAGGCAATAAATCCCCCTATGACGGGGAATGGACTTATTGGAGCAATAGAATTGGCAAATATCCAGGCGTAAGAAAAGAAGTAACAATGCTGTTAAAACAGCAGAAGAATAAATGTGCATTTTGTGGACTGACCTTTAGGCCAAACGACCTAATTGAAGTTGACCATATAATACCAAGGTCTAAAGGTGGTGACAACACATATAAAAATAAACAATTGTTGCACCGACATTGCCACGATACTAAAACTGCCGATTATAAAAAGACATACACACAACCGAAGTTACAGGACTTACCTGAAGGTTATTTATGGGTTGAGGATATGTTGATATTAAGGGAGGGATGTACCTATGAAAAGGGACGTTTAAGAGAGGAGCCGTGTGAGGTGAAAGTCTCACGCACGGTTCTGAAGACGAGTCGGGTAGGGTAACTTACCTGGCTTAGTTTAACACAGGCCGAGACTGGTTAGAATCACTAGCTATTGCTAAAGAGACTTTTGAAGAAGCTGAAAAAATCATGCAACAGTCTGAACCTTCTCCTATATTTACAGGAAGTCTGGAAGTGCTGAAGTATCTCTGGGAAAAAGGTATAAAACTGGGCATATTATCTGCAGCTTCCACAAAAGGAGTACAAAATTTTGTCAAATACTATCAACTCAACGATTATATCCAATTAGAAATGGGAGTTGATAATGGCCTTAGTAAACCAGATCCAGAACTATTTTTACAAGCCTGCCAAAAATTAGGAGTGACACCAGATAAAGTATTAATGGTGGGAGATTCTCCCATGGATATAGAAATGGCTAAAAAAGCAGGAGCGGCAGGTTGTATAGGGATTTGTTGGGGCAGGCCAGAAGTTAGCTATTTGCAGGCAGCAGATGTAGCGATCGCCCACTTAGAAGAAATCAAAGTATTGTAAACATACTGTATACGACAGTGTATTAAACCCAATCTAGTAAAGATAGCTTCTAGTAATTTCCAGTCATAGTTAGTATTGGCTACGAGATCAATTAGGGATTACCGATCAAATCTAAGAGCACTGATAGATCAAAGTTTTAGCCTTTTCAGGTTGAAAAAAGTACCTGATATCACGTCGAAAGCCTTTAAAAACTGAGCATAAAAGGCAGGGAGGATAGCAGACAAATCACTCTGACATATTTGTCAGACTATCTCCTAATTATTTGTGTATTTGCATACCAACGCCTGTTATAGTAGAAAACAACTGTTAGCTTAGAAATTGTAAAAAGTAATTTAGAATTTTCTGCTTCTGGTCAAAAAAAATTATTGACAAGTAAAAATAATCTCAGGTGAGGCCGTTTAAAATCATCCAACTTCATAGATAGTAGAAATTAGTTACTTTATACAACCTAACCCTCTAAGCTGAAGTTGATTGAGCGGCTAATGCCTGGAAAAATATTAGGAGGAACTACTATTGTCTAGTCGTTACTTATTCACTTCTGAGTCTGTTACTGAAGGACATCCAGATAAAATTTGCGACCAAATTTCTGATACAATCATAGATGCTCTACTGACCCAAGACCCTCAGAGTCGTGTAGCTGCTGAAGTAGTAGTGAACACTGGGTTAGTCCTAATTACTGGTGAAATTACAACTAAGGCCCAAGTAAATTATATAGAACTAGCTAGAAAAAAAATCGCTGATATTGGCTATGTTTACGCAGAAAATGGTTTTTCTGCAGATAGTTGCTCAGTATTAGTGGCTTTAGATGAGCAATCTGCAGACATTGCTCAAGGAGTAGACAAGGCCCAAGAAACTCGCGAACAGTTAAGTGATGAAGAACTTGATGCAGTGGGTGCAGGAGACCAGGGTTTGATGTTTGGTTTCGCCTGTAATGAAACTCCTGAATTAATGCCTTTGCCTATCAGTTTGGCACACCGTGTTTGTCGTCAACTAGCAGCAGTCAGAAAAACTGGTCAACTTTCTTACTTACGGCCAGATGGCAAAAGCCAAGTTACTATTGCTTACGAAGATGGTCGTCCTGTTGGTATTGACACAATTTTAATTTCTACCCAACACGCCGCTACAATTGGAGAACTTACAGAATTATCAGAAATTCAAGCAAAGATTAAAAAAGACCTCTGGAAATATGTTGTGGAGCCTATATTTGCAGATATAGAGATTAAACCAGATGCACAAACTCGTTTTCTTGTCAACCCCACTGGTAAATTTGTAATTGGTGGTCCACAGGGAGATTGTGGTCTTACAGGACGTAAAATTATAATTGATACTTATGGTGGCTATTCCCGTCATGGCGGAGGAGCGTTTTCTGGTAAAGATCCGACAAAGGTCGATCGTTCTGCAGCTTATGCTTGTCGCTACATAGCAAAAAATATTGTGGCAGCAAGTCTAGCAGAAAAATGTGAAGTTCAAATTAGTTATGCGATCGGAGTAGCAAGACCTGTGAGCATGATGATTGAAACTTTTGGTACTTCTAAAGTAGATGAAGATAAGTTACTGGAGGTAGTTCAACAAAACTTTGAACTTCGTCCAGCAGGAATTATTCAAACTTTTAACCTCCGAAATTTACCTGCAGAAAGGGGAGGTCGTTGTTACCAAGATGTTGCTGCTTATGGTCACTTAGGGCGTACCGATTTAGATTTACCTTGGGAGCAAACAGATAAGGTAGAGTTACTGAAGGAAGCATTTAGTCCACAGTTAGCAGCTAAAGTGTAATAAGTGTCTATAGAGTTTGAATTATAAATAATATCTGAATTCTGAGCAACCAAGAGAACTTTCTTTTGGTTGCTGTTTTATGGTAATTAAGTCACATCCGTAGGAGTCAGGAGTCTGAAGGGAATAAGAAAGCAGAGTAGAAGAAAGTTTTTTATTACTAATTACACGGGGCATTGCTGAATTAAGGTATGAAATTAGGTTTATAGGGAATAGGGAATAGGGAATAGGGAATAGGGAATAGGGAATAGGGAACAGCGGTGCGACCCCGCGTCGGCGTTAGCGCAGCTCCTCTGTAAGAGGCTAGACGCAAGCGGTCGGACCCCGCGCCGCCGACAGCTCGCTTGCGGAACGCCGACCAAGAGAGGGAATGCGCACCAAGAGAGGGAACAGTTAATATTAACAAGTAGTTCAAACCATCCAAAATACAAAATCAAAAATATAAAATTATCAAATCATACCCAGAATCAGCAACGCCTTACACGGATATCATATTAGTGTTCAGTTATTAGAGGTCTGCTTTTTCTATTTTGATTTATTTTGCCTTACTTTTAAGTGTGGGTACTTTACCCATCTAATCAAAAAGATCATATCATTTTTAGCGAATAATTAGGGTTTAAAGCTTCTCTTCTCCTTGAAAGAAGAAAAAAAAGGTCGTTTTACTAGCGCATAACTAAGTTAACGGCTGTCGCCGACATGTTTGCGTAGCATTCTGTAGGAAAAAGCGGAGCAGCTTTGATAAGAGCGGGTCTCCTCGCAATATCCAATCTACCAAGAGAGGAAATATCCTTTTAGTTAATCCTCTTATTTTCATTTTCAAGGAGAGGTAATAATTAGGGCTTGCTGATTAATTCTCAAAGTATTGACAGATAAAGACTAAAGCATTTTTTGATTGAAAATAGTGCTAACTTTTGGTACTAAAAAGCTCAAAAAGCTAGTGTTTTGGGCTAACTATGGCAGAAAAATCAAGGGAAAATTCTTCCTCCTACCTTCTCTATAATTCCCATTTATCCTGACTCCTGACTTCTACCCCTAATTCATAAGATTTTTTCAGTAAACCCTAATTAATTATTAATTGTTTAACTATCCTTGACACTTTTTGTATGTATAATGTACTATAAAAGTAGTATATAGTTTAAATTTGATTTTTGTATTTGATTTTTTAGACAGTATAAGTTGTCTTAATTTTCTCAGTTGAACAAGTAAAAATAAATATATTAATTTTGAAAAAATAACGAATTATAAGAATATATTTGTGGCAAAAGTTTTAATTAAATCAATTCAAGATTTAAAATCAACAATTTTATCTCTCTATTCCCTATTCCCTAGCTTCTGCAAGAAGTCTAATAATAATATGAATAATTATCGTATAGAAAAAATCAGCAAGTATCTGAGTTGGGTTTTGAGACATCGCCCGGATAAAATAGGTATAAAACTTGATGCCAATGGTTGGGTTACTATTGAAGAACTTTTGAAAGCATCTCAAAATTATAACTTTCCTATAACTCAGATAGAATTAGATGAGGTTGTAGAAAAAAATGATAAAAAACGCTTTTCTTTAGACTATACTAAAACTTTAATTCGTGCTAACCAAGGACACAGCCTAACAGTTGATTTGCAATTAGAAGCAATCAAACCTCCAGATATACTTTATCATGGCACAGGAAATCATTTAATTGACTTGATTAAAGAAACTGGTCTACAAAAAATGTCGAGACATCATGTTCATTTATCAAAAGATATTAATACTGCTATAAATGTCGGGAAAAGAAAAGGAAAACCAGCAGTATTTGCTGTAGATGCGAGTGCCATGTACAAAGATAATTATAGATTTTACTTTTCTACAAATCATGTTTGGTTAGTTGATGAAGTTCCTTCGCAGTATTTACAAATAATGAGAAAATAATCAAAGTAATTAATCAAGTATAAAATCAATTATGAAAGTTGAAGACTGAATGAGATAAAGACTATTTCCAAAAGGAATTTATTTATCTTTTATGCATGCGGGTTTAATACCCCACACTTCACCTGCGGTGCTCAAAATTATTTGGGGTTAGAATCGATAAGCAATTTTCTCTCCTGACTCCTGACTCCTTCTTCAAGTAGATTTTTGACAAAATATGGGAACAGAATATTTCGGTAGTAAAGAAAATTATCAACAAAATAATCCTCAAAATAAGGGTTTATTAGGAGCTGGTTGGCGACCACTTCACCGAGACTTTGATTTGGAATATCTATGGTACTTATTATCTAATGATCTTTGGGAACTAAGTCAAAAAACTCTTGATATAGCGAGCGATCTTGCTGATGCTTTGGGTCGTCATCAATTTGCTTGGTGGGCGAATATATTAAATGTTTTTTCGGAAAATACACGATATGAATTTGATGAATTTTGGGATTATATAACTCCTCAACCTCCAGCTCCAGATTATCGTTATCAGGATGTATTGAGTGTAGAAACACCTGTAACACGTACTATTACTAGAGACACTATTGCTATTGAATATGTTCTCGATAGACTACAGGAAATTACTATTTTTAAAATACTTGATTTATTGGGTAAACCTGACATGATTACTCAATCATTCATGGAAAGAAATTTTTACTATCCGATAGAAAGATTTATCAGTTGGCAAAGTCTAGAAACTTTAGGAACAGTATATGGTTATTGGTCAAAATATTCCTGTTGGTTACAAATAGAAACTTATGATAAAGGTAGGCGTTACTACAGTTTAATTGCTAAAGAAATAGCACCACTTGTGAGAAAATCAACCCATAATATGGCAGTGATGGTAAGTGGTTATCAATGTCGTATAGGACAAGTTCAAAGTCAATTTCCGATCGATACATTTCCTCAAGACATTCAAAATTTTACTGACACAGTACAACAAGCAATTCTAGAACAAAATCAATTAGCTGTATTAGTAAGTGGAAAACCAGGAACAGGTAAAACAGCTTGGACTCAAGCAGTAGCAAAAGAAGTTCTAGTTCCTTTAGGATATGTAATTTTTATATTGGATCATGATGCAGTAGAAAATTTTGTACCACCGGCCTATTTAGAACAAATTTGCATTATTATCAACGAGGCAGACAATTTAGCCCAGGATCGTTCGCTTCAAGCTGCACAAACTAACAATAAAACAGAACATATTCTCAGTTTGCTAGATGGTACTTTATATCAAAGTGTCGTAGATGAATCAGGAATTCATCTGAAACAGAAATTAGTTGTTTTAATGACTTGTAATACTAAAGAAAGGTTAGATCCAGCTATCTTACGCAAAGGTAGAGTAGATTTAATGTCTGAATTTACTTACTGCTTTGTGTAAATTTGCTTAGAAATTAGTATGTTTTATAAAGTTTTCATGTAGAGTTTAGTTTATGTACGAAAGCTTGCTAAAATGTACTAGAGATTAGAATTATAACTCCAAGCAGAAAATATACTTAGAACTGAGTTTATAGGTGTTTAAAGGTAAACTAATTATAAAAACTGGATAATAAAAAGTAATTTTTTTTTTCTTGACAAGAATTAATAATATATTTAGAATGTATATCTCAATATTGTTTGTTCAGTATAGAAAACTTAAAATATGTATTTTATTCAGTCTTAAATAACTATGTATTAGTTGAGGAACGCTGAAAATAATAAATGTAGGTTTAACTATATTCAATTGCCTATAATAATCGCTTAACATTCAGATAATTGATAGTTTCTCTTTTTTGATTTTAGATTGAAAAAACTATTTATTGAAAAATATCCTAAATAAAAAAAATAGCATAGAATATGGGAAATGATTATGGTGATAAATCTGTTTTTAAAGTAAATCTTGCTTTTTATATTTCATTTCTGTCATGTTTTATCTTGCTCTATTTCATGTTCTTTACTTCTGAATAATTTCAAAAATATAATAAATATTTTCCTGATTATTCTTTTTTTCAAGCATCATAACTAACTTCTCGATCCGAGATACTCTTAATATAAAAATCAACTTTAAATTAATATTTGAAAGCTTTTTTTGATAGAAAAGTTAGTTATAAAAATACAATAGCCTAGGGGGTAAGACCCACTATATTCAACACCCCCTAATTTATTAAACTAAGATTATGTACCATCTAACAGTACAAGCACTAAATCAGACTAGGGAAGAAACTTCTAAAATGAAACAAAGACCAACAAAAGCAACTAATGATGGTCATTCAACCCTTCCCCAGAATCATCAGTATCCAGAGATAAATGGAAGTCATCATCAATTATGCCAATTCATTAAACACATACCTTTCGCCATAGCAATGCTAGACAAGGAAATGCGGTACATGGCAACTTCTGGGATGTGGTTACAATATTGGCAACTTGAACCTGATGAAATTATCGGTAATCAACACGATCGGGTATTCCCTAATCTTCCAGAATCTTGGCATCAACAAGCTGAAAAATGTCTACTGGGTATCATTGACCAATTCGATTTGGAACATCTAATTGCGGTTCCTGTTGATAATGGATTAATGCAATGGGTAAAATGGAATGTCAAATCTTGGCATACAGATGAAGGTATTATTGGTGGCCTGATTATATCTACAGAGGAAATAACACCAGACAAACAACTTCAACAACAACTAGAATTAACTCAGTTAGCAACAGATAATGCTGCCGATCCTATTTTTTGGATAACAGTTGGTGGGAAAATTTGTTATACAAATAAACAGGGCTGTAATTTTCTTGCTTATTCTGAATCTGAACTGCTTGAACTAACAATCCACGATATAGATTTAAAATTATCAGTAGAAGTTTGGCAGACTCATTGGCAAAAAGTTAAAAATCAAAATCATTTGAGATTTGAGTCTTATTTTCGTACAAAAAAAGGCGACATTTTACCTGTTGAAGTTAATGTTAATTATTTAGAATTTAAGGGTAATGAATATCAATGTGCTTCTGTACGTAACATTTCGCAGCAAAATAATATTAATCTACATTTACGAGAAGCTAAAGAACAATTGCAAGCTGTTTTAAATGCGGTGCCTGGATTAGTGTCATGGGTAGATGCAGATTTAAGATATATAGGGGTTAATCAACATCTAGCTAATGCTTATAATTTACCTATAGAAACTTTTATTAATCAAGAAGTAGGATTTTTGCAAACCAGCCCAGAATTTAATGATTTTGTATATGAATTTTTTGCTAAACCAGATTGGAGTTATGCCAAAGAAGTAGCAACAAATGTTAGAGGAAATAGTAGGATTTATTTAATAGTTGCTCAAAAATATTATCGTGATGAAGTATCGTTACCATCGGCAGTTTTTGTGGGTTTAGATATTACAGAACGTTTGGAAATGGAGGATTCACTACGTAATAGTCAGGAAAGATTCCGGCAACAAGCTTGCCAATTAGAGCAAACTTTACAGAAACTAAACTCGACAACTACTCAGTTAATTCAAAAGCAAAAAATGTCTTTCTTAGGACAGCTTGTTACAGGTATTGTCCATGAAGTGAATAATCCTGTTAATTTTATTTCTGGCAATATTGCTCATGCGATAAATGAGGTTAAAGATTTGTTGCATTTAGTAGATATCTACCAAAAAAATTATCCTCGCCTTTTGCCAGAAATTGAGTCAGAAATTAAAGATATAGAGCTAGATTTTATTCAGGAAGATTTGCCAAAATTATTAGAGTCAATTATGGCAGGAGCCACAAGAATTCAAGATGTAGTAAGTTCACTCAAACAGTTTTCGACAGCAGAAGAAGAATCTATAAAAGCAGTAGATATTCACAAAGGTTTAGACAGTACAATTTTAATTTTACAACATCAGTTTCAAGGTAAAGGAGGTTGTCCAGATATTAATCTGATTAAAAGTTATGGGAGCTTACCAAAAATTGAATGCTATCCTGGACAGTTGAATCAAGTATTTATGCAGATTTTAACTAATGCTATTGATTCCCTGGAGGAGAAACACGAATATTTAGTAGCAAAAAATATCTGCAATCAACAGTTTAAACCACAAATTTTAATTAGTACAGAAGTAAAAGATTCTTCTGTAGAGATTGCTATTACTGATAATGGCTATGGCATGACTGAAGAAATATCTAGTCGTATCTTTGAACCTCTATTTACTACTAAACATACAGAAAAAAATATAGGTTTGGGTTTGTCAATTTCTCAAGAATTAATTGTTGAAAAACATCATGGCAAATTGTACTGTAATTCTCGTTCTAGAGAAGACACAGAATTTGTAATTGAGATTCCTATTAAGTTTGATACCTCAAATTAGAAAGCAAAAAAAAAGCATTTTATTTGATCGGGTTAAGTAGGGCTTGCTGAATAAAATTGTAATCAATACCAATTAAGGCTTCCAGGATTAAATATTGCTGAAAAAGTGCAAGGTTTTTGACTCTTTTAGTCTCAAAATGCTAAGATTTTTCCCTGACAATGCCGAAAATCTGGCCGTAGCAGATAGTCTAAACTGTTCCCTGTTCCCTGTTCCCTATCATCACCATCAGACTTTTTCAGCAAACCCTAAGTATAGTTTTGACAAAAATAATTTTGGTTTTGTATAAAATCTTTTGAAATTAAGGAATAGAGTAATAATTTTATGAGGTTATATATGCTTTTTCCCGAAGTTCAATCAATACAATTAAGTCAGCAGGATAGCTTTTAATATTAATATTTGTATCTCACAAACTTTGCATCTACTGTAAATCAAAAAAATACTTTCCACTAATCCTGTTTAAGGAAAGGTAATTATTAATTATTGATTGTTGAGAAATCATCTATCATTACAATCTCAAGAAAATTTTTCTACCATAGCTAATAAAAAATTTACAGTTAAAAATGCAACTCCTAAAAGAAGGATAAAAAACAAAGTGACAGTAAAAATAGACTGAATTTTTTTCATAGCACATTTTTTGATACAAGATTTAGATGAGAAAGTGAAAATTAGAAAATTCTATAAGCAGCTAAAAATTGAAGCATCAAAACATAGTATTTATGGGAACTATATAGTATAGTATAGAAGTAAATATGATCATATTTAGCATTCGTAGCCTTTTTTTATTATGTAATGTAGACGCTCTTGATTAGTTAAGAAACATCAACAAAAATTACAATTTAGAATATTTCCACTATGAAATGGAATAGGTATGGTAGGAAAATCCTGTTATAAATACAGATAGGGTGAGTTGATTACTGTCAAAAAAATTGGCATCGAATGCTCCTATAGACTAATAATGGAAAACTTTTTCTGCTACTGCCTTACATTCAGCTTAAGGAATATATAGTTATGGGGAATCAAGATTCATTACTCCGGAAAGCTCTGAAACCAACTTTGTATAAAAAGCATTGGATCAATTTGATGGAGTATGCTTCGATAGTAGGTTCAGCAGTAGGTGCTTTTGCAGTAGCAGCTGGAAGTCATACTTTTTATGCAGTAGCTCCTCTAACATTGGCCTTATCTCTAAATGTGGCTAATAGACATAGATTTGAACAACAGATGCAATTATCTCAGCAGTCTGAGATGGTAGAAGTTCAAAAATCAGTAGAAAAGCTAGAAAAAAATGCTGTAAAAGTAATAGTAAAGCTTCGTCAACAGCTTTCTACAGATATTGAATCAGTTCGTGAAAAACTCTCTAATCAATCAACACAAGGCATAAACCCAGAAATACAACAGCAACTAACTGCACTAGAATCTTCAGTTTCTTCTGTACAACAAAGTTTAGCGTCTGTGGATACAAAAGCTTTAAGTACAAATGATTGGCAAACAGTGAATGGCCGTCTTTTGGTAATTGAAGAAGCGATCGCTAATTTGCAAAGAGATATGGAAGTATTGGCCAAACAACCTCAATCACAAATATCCCAACTTCAGGCCAAAATTGAAGATTTGGAAATACAAAATACAGAAGTTGTCAAACCTCATTTGAAGCGCTTAATTACTCTTGTTAGACAATTACAACATACAAGTTATTCAAACTCATCATCTCATCAATCTTTAATTTCAAAACAACATTTTAGAGAACGTACTAGCGAGTCAGTTAAGCAACCTGAAGGTAGGTTTTAATAATTAATAATTAATAATTAATAATTAATAATTACTTCTCTTTTAAAATGGATAGGATTGACTCAAAGGAAAAATTTTCTTTTTATCCCCTTATAAAGAGGAGGCTTTCAAGCACAATTTTTTGGTAAATAATAAAACTGTAAGCATTCAGCCGTCAGCCATCAGCTATCAGCTATTGCTTTTAGTTTAGGATCAAAGCTTTATTAATTGTCTTACTACAAAAATTGCCTCCCTTACCCTTAAAGTTAGCTGTTAATTTAAACACTGTCCCATAAGAAAGAGTCTTGTTGCTGATAGCTGACAGCTAATAGCTGTTTGCGCAGCATTCCGCAGGAAATGCTGACATAAAACTATTAAGATAAGTTGATTATTTAATGTATATTTCTATGAAAATGACTCAGATTGTTTTATAAAAGTTCAAGTCTTTTGTGATAGATAGATTAAAAAGTTTGGCTGCAAAAAATAATCGTAGTTTGGAGGAATAAATCACAGCAATTTTGGATGAAGCTTTAGAAAATGAAGAAGAAATAAAGCCAAAATACGAAGGATGGCAACTGGGATTTTTTGAAGAGGTTATAGGAGGTTGGACGGGTGAACCTTTAGTGCGAGAACCTCAGCCAGAATATCAGGAACGAGCACCTTTATTATGAGTTATTTGTTAGATAATAATGTCTGCGTTAAAATCCTTAATAATAGTAATCAAGTAGTTGTTCGGAGATTAGCTCAGGAAAACCCTAAACAAATCTATCTTTGTTAAGAAAATGACTATCAATAACAATCCATCTAATATCAAAATATCTCGACTAGATAATACTCAATTACCAGAATCAGACGGCACTTTTAGTACCAATCCACCTAACATAAAAATATCTCTACCAGACCATACTCAATTACCAGAATCAGACGGCACTTTTGTGAAGAATTTTCAGGAGCATCCCCAAAGTATTTTATTAACAGATTCTATTCGACCTGTACTAGAAAAAATTCATCCAGACCAACAATATTGTATCGGTCAAGATTCAGGAATTTATTGGCGAGTGACAGAACCTTTAGAACGAGGTGCTGTTTCTCCAGATTGGTTTTATGTTCCTAATGTTCCACCTACATTAAATGGTAAATTTCGTCGTTCCTATGTGTTATGGAAAGAAGTTGTTCCACCATTAATTGCCATAGAATTTGTGTCGGGAGATGGTTCGGAAGAAAGAGATAAAACACCCCTAATTCTAGGGGAAAATGAATCCAAACAAAAACCTGGTAAATTCTGGGTTTATGAAAAGATAGTTCAACCACTTTATTATGCTATTTATGAAGTTGAAAAATCAAAAGTAGAAGTGTATAAATTGGAAGGAAAAAAATATGAATTAGTAAAGGCAAATGAGCGGGGTCATTATCCAATTTCAGACTTAGGAGTAGAGTTAGGTATTTGGTCTGGTAGGTATCAAAATGTGGAACTACCTTGGTTCCGTTGGTGGGATAGTGAAGTTGACATCCTCCCTGGCCTGAAGGCGCGGGGATTCCTACCGAGCCGTAGCTCCTCGGCGGGTTGACGTCTCACAGGCTGCTGCTACCTTGGCGCTAGTCTTACGCTTGCCTCCACGTCCATTTATAGTCTCGGAATGCCCTCCCGCGACTTAATCAAGAATTCTTATAGATGTTTATTTGTGCCTTCAAGTTTAAGCTGCTTATTGACCTGAAGGCTTCCCTTGTTCTGCTCTCAACTGAAGGAGTTTCAACCTAATCTTCTTTTCTACAGTATTTATGAGACAAGGCGGGTACATGACCAATATTAATTATAGCATAGTTATAGAAATTCGCCCGCTTATGGGTGAGGCTTTAAACCCAATTTTTCGGTAATTTGTTAATTACAAATGAAGAAGGGCGGGCACAAGAGCGTCAAAAGATTGAAAAAGAACGTCTAAGGGCTGAAAAGTTAGCAGAAAAGTTAAGAGCAATGGGTATCGATCCGGAGGAGTGAGTTTTTATATAAATTGACGATTTTTTACAGAGGATTAGTTGCCAGATTAAAATCAGAATAATAATGAAAAGATGCTCGGTTTTGATTGCTAAATTCAAGTTAATTATTAAGGGGTAAAATGACTAGCAGTAACAATCCACCTAATATGAAAATGTCTCTACCAGACCATACTCAATTACCAGAATCAGACAGCATTTTCAGTAACAATCCACCTCCGAAAATATTTATACCAGACCATACTCATTTACCAGAATCAGACGGTACTTTTGTCAATAGTTTTCAGTATCCCCAAAGCAGTTTATTAACAGATTCGATTCAACCTGTACTAGATAAAATTCATCCGGAAAAACAATATTGTATTGGTCAAAGTTTAGGAATTTATTGGCGAATTGTTGAACCTTTAGAACGAGGTGCTATTGCTCCAGATTGGTGTTATTTTCCTCATATTCTACCCACATTAGATGGTGAAATTCGTCGTTCTTATTTTTTTTGGAGAGAAGCTATTCTACCATCAATTGTTATAGAATTTGTGTTGGGAGATGGTTCGGAAGAAAGAGATAAAACACCTCTTATTCGAGGGGAAAATGAATCCACACAAACACCTGGTAAATTCTGGGTTTATGAAAGGGTAATTCGACCAGTTTATTATGCTATTTATGAAGTTCAAAAACCAAGATTAGAAGTATATCAATTGATACATGGAGATGAATTGGTAGCTAAGTTTGAATTAATAGAGGCAAATGAGCGGGGTCATTATCCAATTCCAGACTTAGGAGTAGAGTTAGGTATTTGGTCTGGTAGTTATCAAAATATGGAACTACCTTGGTTACGTTGGTGGGATAGTGAGGGTAATTTGCTAACAACAAGTGGGGAAAGATTAGAAACGACAGAATTATTATTGGCACAAGAACGTCAAAGAGCTGAAAAATTAGCAGAAAAGTTAAGAGCAATGGGTATCGATGTGGAGGAGTGAAGTTTGAGGTTAGAGAGTTATGTATTAGAGCGATCGC
>NZ_CEZPJD010000057.1:13133-19805 GCF_983059655.1 Okeania sp. | reverse complement strand
TACTAAACCAGAGTTCAGCTAATCTCAAAAAATTAACCAAACTTACCAGCAGTAGAGGCTATGACAAAGGCAGCGTAGGTGAGGACAAAGCCTACTGTGAAGTGAGCTAAACCTACCACACGAGCTTGAACGATAGAAAGAGCAACAGGCTTATCCTTCCAGCGAACTAGGTTAGCTAGAGGAGTACGCTCATGTGCCCAAACAATAGTTTCAATTAGCTCTTGCCAGTAACCACGCCAAGAGATGAGGAACATGAAACCAGTTGCCCAAACTAGGTGTCCGAAGAGGAACATCCAAGCCCAAACAGACAAGTTATTAGTTCCATAAGGGTTATAACCGTTGATTAACTGGGAAGAGTTCAACCACAGATAATCACGGAACCAACCCATTAAGTATGTAGAAGATTCGTTGAACTGAGCAACGTTACCTTGCCAAACAGCTAGATGTTTCCAGTGCCAGTAGAATGTTAGCCACGCAATGGTGTTTAACATCCAGAACATAGATAGGTAGAAGGAGTCCCAAGCAGAGATATCGCAAGTACCACCACGACCAGGGCCATCGCAAGGGAATGCGTAACCGAAGTCTTTCTTGTCTGGCATTAATTTAGAACCACGAGCATCCAAAGCACCTTTAACTAAAATCAAGGTAGTTGTATGCAAACCTAGAGCGATCGCATGGTGTACCAAGAAATCGCCAGGGCCAATGGTTAAGAATAGAGAGTTAGTACCACTGTTAATAGCATCTAACCAGCCTGGTAGCCAAACGTTACCAGCATTAGGCCATGCTGTAGCAGCAATACTATCAGGGTTTGACAACAGCACATCCATGCCATATAAAGCTTTCCCAGAAGCAGCTTGAACGAACTGAGCAAATACTGGCTCGATCAAGATTTGCTTTTCAGGAGTACCAAAAGCAACCACTACATCATTGTGGACATAAAGACCGAGAGTGTGGAAGCCTAAGAATAGAGAGACCCAGCTCAAGTGAGAGATGATTGCCTCTTTGTGCTGTAATACACGATCCAGCACGTTACCTTTGTTGATTTCAGGATCGTAATCCCGTACTAGGAAAATAGCACCGTGAGCAAATGCACCAACCATAATGAAACCAGCAATATACTGGTGGTGGGTGTAAAGTGCTGCCATTGTTGTATAATCCCTGGCCATAAAAGCATAAGGAGGCAAAGCATACATATGCTGTGCTACCAAGGAAGTGATTACACCCAGAGAAGCTAAAGCTAAAGCTAACTGGAAGTGTAGAGAGTTGTTGAGAGTTTCATACAACCCTTGGTGAGGCAGGTTAAACTGACCTTCACTCTTACCACCGACTAAACCAGCTTTGGAGTCTAGCATTTCTTTGATGCTGTGACCAATACCAAAGTTAGTCCGGTACATATGACCAGCTACGATAAAGATTACTGCGATCGCCAAGTGGTGATGAGCCATGTCAGTCAACCACAGGGACTCAGTTTGAGGATGGAAACCACCCAAGAAAGTCAGAATTGCAGTTCCCGCACCTTCGGAAGTACCAAAAACATGGCTAGCAGTATCAGGGTTTTGAGCATAAACGCCCCAGTTTCCTGTAAAGAAGGGAGCTAAACCTGCTGGGTGAGGCATAGTTGTCAGGAAGTTGTCCCAACCAACATGCTGTCCGCGAGATTCTGGAATTGCAACGTGAACCAAGTGACCAGTCCAAGCCAAGGAACTAACACCGAAAAGACCTGCCAAGTGGTGATTGAGGCGGGATTCAGCATTTTTGAACCAAGATAAAGCAGGACGGAACTTGGGCTGGAGGTGTAACCAACCAGCGAACAGCATGATGGATGCCAAGATCAGGAGGAAGATAGAACCCTGATATAAGTCTCCATTTGTTCTCATGCCTATGGTGTACCACCAGTGGTAAACACCAGAGTATGCGATATTTACTGGGTTAGAGGCACCTGCTTGAGTGAAGGCATCTACTGCAGGTTGACCGAATTGAGGGTCCCAAATCGCATGGGCGATCGGACGTATATTCAGAGGATCTTTAATCCACTGTTCAAAGTTTCCTTGCCAGGCAACGTGGAATAAGCTACCGGATGTCCAGAGGAAAATGATTGCTAGATGGCCGAAGTGAGAGGCAAAAATCTTTTGGTAAAGATTTTCCTCTGTCATACCATCATGGGTCTCAAAGTCATGAGCTGTAGCTATCCCGTACCAGATCCGACGGGTGGTTGGATCTTGTGCCAGGTCTTGGCTAAATTTTGGGAATTTTGTGGCCATAAATATTTTATCTAATGTCTCGCGTGTATCTGAGAATCTTAGATTGAATGGGGATTGAGGATCGTTCAATCCCCAAGCAAGAATCTTAAAACGCTATTGCATTCTTATCCTACTGAAATTATTCGAGCCAGGAAGAATGCCCAGGTTGTGACAATTCCGCCCAGGAGATAGTGAGCTACCCCCACTGCCCGACCTTGAATGATGCTGAGAGCGCGTGGCTGAATTGCTGGAGCAACCTTTAACTTATTATGAGCCCAAACGATAGACTCGATCAACTCTTGCCAGTAGCCACGACCACTGAACAAGAACATTAAGCTAAATGCCCAAACAAAGTGTGCAGCTAAGAACATCAAACCATAGGCAGACAGAGCTGAACCGTAGGATGTAATTACCTGAGAAGCTTGCGCCCACAGGAAGTCACGCAACCAACCGTTAATGGTAATTGCACTTTGTGCAAAGTTGCCGTAAGTGATGTGAGATACTGTACCGTCTGGGTCTACTGTTCCCCAAACATCTGACTGCATCTTCCAGCTAAAGTGGAAAATTACAATTGACAGTGAGTTGTACATCCAGAACAGACCTAAGAACACATGGTCCCAACCAGAAACTTGGCAAGTACCACCACGACCTGGACCATCACAAGGGAACCGGAAGCCTAGTTCACTCTTATCAGGAATTAGACGAGAGCTACGGGCATAAAGTACACCTTTGAGAAGAATTAAAGCTGTAACGTGGATGGTGAAAGCATGGATATGGTGAACCATAAAGTCTGCCGTACCCAAAGCTATTGGCATCATTGCTACTTTGCCACCTACTGCTACAACATCACCACCGAAAGCTGGGCTAACAGATGCTAAAGCATTAGGTGCAGTATTACCGGGTGCCATCATATGGATATTTTGTACCCACTGAGCAAAGATTGGCTGTAGTTGAATCCCAGTATCAGAGAACATATCCTGGGGACGGCCAAAAGCACGCATAGTATCGTTGTGAACGTACAAGCCAAAGCTGTGGAAGCCCAAGAATATACATACCCAGTTTAAGTGGGAGATAATCGCATCCCGGTGACGAATTACGCGGTCCAAGAGGTTATTAACGTTCTTGGCTGGATCGTAATCCCGAACCATAAAGATAGCAGCATGAGCTCCTGCTCCCACAATCAGGAACCCACCGATCCAGACATGGTGTGTGAACAGAGATAACTGAGTTGCGTAGTCAGTAGCAATATAGGGGTAAGGTGGCATTGCATACATATGATGTGCCACGATGATGCTTAGGGAGCCCATCATTGCCAAATTAATTGCCAATTGAGCGTGCCAAGATGTTGTCAGAATTTCATAGAGACCTTTGTGACCTTCTCCGGTTAAGGGGCCTTTGTGAGTCTCAAGAATTTCCTTCATGCTGTGACCAATGCCCCAGTTTGTCCGGTACATATGGCCAGCAACAATGAATAACACTGCTAATGCCAAGTGATGGTGAGCTGTATCAGACAACCAGAGGCCACCTGTTACAGGGTTTAAACCACCTTTGAAGGTCAAGAAGTCAGCGTACTCGCCCCAATTTAATGTAAAGAATGGAGTTAGACCTTTAGCAAAACTAGGGTATAACTCTGCCATCAAGCTTTTATTAAATAGAAACTCGTGGGGCAAAGGAATATCCGCTGGTGCTACCCCAGAATCTAACAACTTATTAATTGGTAGAGAAACGTGAATCTGGTGACCTGCCCAAGACAAGCAACCTAGACCTAGTAAGCCTGACAAGTGATGGTTCATCATTGATTCCACATTCTGGAACCATTCCAACTTAGGAGCTTTCTTGTGATAATGGAACCAACCAGCAAACAGCATCAAGGCAGCCATTACTAAGGCTCCGATCGCCGTGCAATATAGTTGGAATTCATTAGTTATACCGGAAGCACGCCATAACTGGAATAGTCCAGAGGTGATTTGAATTCCGTGGAAACCACCGCCAACATCAGCATTTAAAATTTCTTGGCCAAAAATTGGCCAGACTACTTGAGCACTTGGTTTAATTCCTGTGGGGTCTGTTAACCAAGCCTCATAGTTGGAAAACTTAGCGCCATGAAAATATGCGCCACTCAACCAGATAAATATTACGGCCAGATGGCCAAAGTGTGCGCTAAAGATTTTGCGCGATACGTCTTCTAAATCGCTTGTATGACTATCAAAGTCATGAGCGTCAGCGTGTAGGTTCCAAATCCAAGTAGTTGTCTTTGGTCCTCTTGATAGACTCCGGTCAAAGTGACCTGGCTTGCCCCACTTTTCAAATGATGTGGGTACAGGGTCCTTATCTACGGTGACTTTTACCTTTGCCTCGCGCTCTGGAGGACTTATGGTCATGAAGACTCTCCCCTCTGAAAGAAACTTAACTGAACTATTGATGTTGTCAACATTAATAACATTTGTAACGAATTATCAATGTCTTTTGCAAATTTACAGGTTTTAGCTGTCTTTTGCAGGAATGCAACACCACACTCCTTGATTATGCCAGAAGTATATAAGACTTTGGCTAAACTCTTTCAAATACATAGATTCGATTTAATCGTTCTGAATGTAAATGAAAGTTCTTTAGGAGATTATAAACTTGCTTAACGAGTATAAGTTGTATGTTTACAATTATTAAAATTTCTTTAGAGCAACCTAATTAGCTATTGTTGCTGATTTAATAGTAAGGGAAAAAAGTCAAGACTTATTACGATAAAATTTACAATTATTAACAACCAACTTATTCTTAACATAACTTAATTATTTGTTGTGGCCTAATTTCACGGTATGTAGAAAAAATCAAGACTTATTATCAGTAAAGTTGACAATTCTCTAAAGTTAACTATTCTGTGAAAACTTTAAATTTGACTAGACAACTAGACCTTATGAACTTTTTTACATTTTAATAAGCTCTACAAATATTCGTCTAATTATCGAAAAACGAAAAAATATAGTTAATCCCCATCAATAGCAAAAATATTGATTTTAATGAGAAAATCATCATAAACGACAGAAAAACTGAGCAAAGAAATATCAATGTCAACTCTCAATTTATAGGAGTATAGTCCGTGTTTAATATAAACTTGCCAAGAATATACGGCAGTCTTATTTCTGTTTTACAGAAAATATCCTTAAGAAGATACATAAGTAGGATGCATCCCCGACAAATGCACTTATTAGGACATCAAGAGAGGAAACAGGAAACAAAGATCAGAACTTTAGACTCTTTATCTATTTTTGGATTTTTGACACATCATCTAGACTTACTATATCTAAGAAAATTATTAACACTTTTAATCGTAGTAGTTTTAACTTCTGGTTTAGTCAGTTGTAGCGATCGCTTATCTGAGCTACCTCAACTTAGTGAGGAAAAACCTGTAACGACTTCTAGCCCTAAAATATTGGAAGTTTCGCCACCAAAAATAATTCAACAACTGCGTCAAGCGATCGACATCTACAAACCACAAGTTACAATACAAAGTCCTCAACCAGAGCAAATATTTGAAGACAATACTATTACAGTACAACTCCAGGTAAAAGACTTACCTATATTCAAGTCAGAATTAGACTTAGGACCTTATGTAGAAGTAATTTTAGACAACAAACCTTATAAAAAAATCTATGACCTAAATCAATCTCTAATTTTATCTGATTTAGAACCCGGTACTCATACTATCAGGGTTTTTGCTTGTAGTCCGTGGGATGAAAGTTTTAAGAATGAAGATGCTTATGCTCAAACAACTTTTCACATTTTCACTAAAACCACTAATAATAATCCTGCTTCAAATTTACCACTATTAACTTATAATAGTCCCTTGGGTAACTATGGTGCGGAACCCATCTTGCTTGACTATTATCTTACCAATGCACCGTCGCACTTAGCAGCACAAGAAGATCCTGAAGATGAAATAGTTGATTGGCATATTCGTGTTACGGTTAACGGAACCAGTTTTATTACCGATCAATGGCAGTCAATATATTTACAAGGGTTTCATCCAGGAAAAAATTGGATAAAGTTAGAATATATTGATGAGGATGGCAATGCTCTCAATGAGATTTATAATAGCACTATTGGCTTGATTACTTATGAACCAGGCGGACAAGATACTCTCAGCAAGATCATCGCCGGAGACATTTCACTGAAGGAAGCATATAGTATAGTTGACCCAGAATACATTTATGAGGAAACCCCACCAGAAATAACTTCAGAATTAGAAATAGAGGATATTCCTACTACTGAGTCAGCAGAATTAGAAATAGAGGATATTCCTAATGCTGAGTCAGCAGAATTAGAAATAGAGGAAACATTAATTGCACCAGAAATAGAGGATATTCCTACTGCTGAGTCAGCAGAATTAGAAATAGAGGAAACATTAATTGCACCAGAAATAGAGGATATTCCTACT
>NZ_CEZPJD010000057.1:4964-13033 GCF_983059655.1 Okeania sp. | reverse complement strand
AGAATTAGAAATAGAGGAAACATTAATTGCACCAGAAATAGAGGATATTCCTACTACTGAGTCAGCAGAATTAGAAATAGAGGAAACATTAATTGCACCAGAAATAGAGGATATTCCTACTACTGAGTCAGCAGAATTAGAAATAGAGGAAACATTAATTGCACCAGAAATAGAGAATATTCCTGCTACTGAGTCAGCTACATCAAAAATAGAAACTAGCGAAGCAAAGGAGCTACCAAAAACAAAAGAAAGAATAGGTAAATTTGTGAATAGTGTTAGAGATAGATTTTTTGGTCTTATAAATAAAGTTACCGAAAAACAGAAATCAGAAACTCTAGACACAATAGAAAAACAAAATTTAGAAGAAAATTTCAATCCATCAGAAACATCTAAAATTGAAGATTCACTTCAGGAAAATGAGTTTCCTAGTCTACCAGAAATAGTAGAGGAAGAATCAACAACAGAACCAGTAGAAAAACTGCCTCCCCAAGAAACTTCTACTTTGACACCAAATGTAGAAGAAAGTAATGAATCAGTAGAAGCTCCTTCTATGTCTATACCTGAAGTTGTAGAAGATTTTCAGCCAGAAGATACTATTCCAAACTCAGAACAAATTACCGAGGAAGAATCTGAAGTAGTTATAGAATCTATGCCTACTGAAAGTGATGATTCTACATCTATACCTGAAGTTGTAGAAGATTTTCAGCAAGATACTATTCCAGACTCAGAACAAATTACTGGGGAAAAACCTGAAGAAGTTGTAGAACCTATTCCCACTGAAAGTGATGATTCTACTATGCCTATACCTGAAGTTGTAGAAGATTTTCAGCAAGGTACTATTTCAGACTCAGAACAAATTACTGGGGAAAAACCTGAAGAAGTTGTAGAACCTATTCCCACTGAAAGTGATGATTCTACTATGCCTATACCTGAAGTTGTAGAAGATTTTCAGCAAGGTACTATTTCAGAATCAGAACAAATTACCGAGTCAAAATCTGAAGAAGTTGTAGAACCTATGCCTACTGAAAATTATGATTCTATACAAGAAATTACTGAAGAAATTGAATCTGAAAATAATCTTGATTCTCCAGAAGAGGTAACAGAATAAATTTATATTTACAGTAATTTAAAGGTAAATAAACCACTTATAGAGATGTTATATAAAACGCCTCTATAAGTGAAATATCCAGTTTTAATAAGCCTTAATAACCTATTCCAAGACAAAATTAATAGCTGATAGCTGACAGCTGAATGCTTACTTAATAACTGTCATAATAAATCACTGCCTCCTTTAATTTACGCTTTTCCCAGTTAACAATTTCCAGCAAAGGACGTTCTGTGAATTCTGTGACATAACCTAAACATAAATACGCTATTAATTCATTTTCTGGAGGAGCATTGAGAATAGTTTTTACCTCTTTTTCGTCTAAAATACTTACCCAACCCAACCCTATATTCTCCGCTCTAGCCATTAACCACAAATTTTGAATTGCCAGACAAACACTGTACGGTCCAACTTTCTCCATACTTGTTTGACCCATAACAGGAGTAAGTGAGGGTTTATAGAAAACAGCAATGTTAACTGGAGTTGTAGTAATTCCTTCCAATTGAAAATTATTATATAATGGTTTGTCCTTAAAGATTTCTTTCGCTTTTTCGTTTTCTTTTTCAAAAGATGCCTTGATTTTGGCTTTGATTGATGGGTCACGAATAATTACAAATTCCCAAGGTTGGGAAAAACCAACTGAAGGGCCAAGTAAAGCAGCTAAAAGTAATCGCTCAATTTTTGTATCGGGAATTTCTTCATTAATAAAGTTTTCCCCAAATTCTGTTCGACGATGAACGATAATATCTGCAAGTATTTGACGTTCTTGTTCTGTAAAAATTCTACCTTTCATATTATTTATTTCCAATTATTGTATGATATTTTCTATCTGAAACTCAATTACTTAATAGAGTCTTCAAGTTCCTGTAAGGTATATTCTCAACTATCTATCTAATTTATTCATTCTTGTTACTATACTTCGGTAGCCTAGGAAACCCTATAATCTTTGTATATCGTTATAATATTTGTATACTTTTAAACATATTTTGAACAAAAATGACAAAATCAGGGAAGCTATCTGTGAATACACAACTAAACCAACAATTTAAATTTGATTCTATTGATGCTGCACTAGCAGATATTAAAGCAGGTAAGTCTGTAGTAGTAGTCGATGATGAACATCGAGAAAACGAAGGAGATGTAATTTGTGCAGCTCAATTTGCTACTCCAGATATGATTAACTTTATGGCAGTAGAAGCTAGAGGTCTAATTTGTCTGGCATTAACAGGCGATCGCCTTGACGAATTAGATATTCCACTTATGGTTACTAAAAATACTGACAGTAACCAAACAGCTTTTACTGTTAGTATTGATGCTTCCCCACAGTTGGGAGTGTCTACAGGTATCTCAGCAGAAGACCGAGCGCATACTATTCAAGCTGTCATTAACCCTACTACCAAACCAGAAGATTTACGTCGCCCTGGTCATATCTTCCCTATTAGAGCTAAAGAAGGAGGAGTATTAAAACGAGCAGGTCATACAGAAGCTTCTGTTGACTTAGCTAGATTAGCAGGTTTATATCCGGCAGGGGTTATTTGTGAAATTCAAAACCCAGACGGTTCGATGGCAAGGTTACCTCAATTAATAGAATATGCTCAAACTCATAATCTGAAATTGATCAGTATTGCTGATATTATCAGTTATCGGATCAGACACGATCGCTTTGTTTATCGAGAAGCTGTTGCTAAGTTACCATCCCAATTTGGTGAGTTCCAAATTTATGCTTACCGCAATACTCAAAATAATTCGGAACATGTAGCTATTGTTAAAGGCAACCCAGAAGAATTTCAAGAAAAAGATGTCATGGTGCGGGTACATTCTGAGTGTCTGACTGGAGATGCTTTCGGTTCCCTTCGTTGTGACTGTCGAATGCAACTGCAAGCAGCAATGAAAATGATTGAAAATGCGGGTGCGGGAGTGGTCGTCTATTTGCGACAAGAGGGTAGGGGAATAGGTTTAATTAATAAAATGAAAGCTTATTCATTGCAGGATATGGGATTAGATACTGTGGAAGCTAATGAAAGATTAGGGTTTCCAGCAGATTTGCGCAACTATGGTGTGGGAGCACAAATATTACATGATTTGGGTGTGAAGAAAATTTGTTTGATTACAAATAATCCCCGGAAAATAGCAGGTTTAAATGGTTATGGAATTGAAGTAGTAGACCGGATGCCTTTGTTAATTGAAACAACAGATTATAATTCTACTTATTTGGCGACTAAGGCGCAAAAATTAGGTCATATGTTGTTACGCAGTTATTTAGTGACAATTGCTATTGATTGGAATGATGAAAACACAGAAGGAAAATTTGTTGATAATTCTTTGGTTAAAACTTTGAAATCTCCCCTTCAAAAGCGCTATGAATATTTGGAAAAATTACGCAGTTTAATCAAAGAAGATGATTTTCTGTTGCGGGAAGAAACTAGAGCAGTGGCAACAGCGGTTTTTGCTCAAGCACCTTTAATAGTTAATTTTGGTTTAGAAAAAGCAACATTAATTACATCTGAATGGTATCAACAATCAAATCATCCTTATTTGGAGGCGATCGCTAAAATATTAACAGAAATAGGTAAATGGCCGAATATTTCAAAATTGGAATTTCTCATTGCTTCTGGTTCCGATCCTATGACTACTTTACAAGTGCAGCTCCAGCGTCAGAGTTTTAAAATTGATGAATTATTGAGCGTTATACAACATTTAGAACCGCAAAAAATTTACAGTTTGAAAGTTTTTTAGGAGTTAGGAGTCAGGAGTTATATAAGAAAAAATGCCTTCGGTGTTCATTTTTTTAAGCGTAAACTATCTTTTTAGTCAAAAAGAATTTTGCAACTTTCAAAGTTTATCGCTCTACCGCTCTGACTATGAGGTTGGTATAACGATGGAAGTAATCAATATTGACCAAGCCAAAACACAACTTTTGCAACTTTTAGTCCGAGTGCAACAGGGAGAAAAGATCGTCATTGCCAATGGAGGAAAACCAGTGGCATTATTGAGTCAGTATCAAGAATCTCAACTCTCAAACCGTCTTCCAGAAGGTTTACGCGGTCAATTTACATTTCAACCAACCAGACAATGATGATGGGTGCATTTCTCACACTACTGTTCGGTTAAGCAATTGATATAATGATTAGAGCAAAAAGAGGAAAAATATTAAGATGGATAGACTAAATTACGTCAAGATTAAAGAAGAATTACCGAAAATTATCGAAAAAGTCTGTAATGAGCACGATCCTGTCATTATTACCACAGAAAATAATCCTCCTGTTGTTTTAATGTCCCTAGCAGATTATCAGTCCTACGAAGAAACTCTATATTTACTCCAAAGTCCTAAAAATGCTCAACGTCTGCGAGACTCTATTGCAGAATTAGAATCAGGGGGAGGGATGGAAAGAGAGTTATTAACATGAAACTGATTTTTTCCGAAAATGCTTGGGAGGATTATTTATATTGGCAAAAAACAGATAAAAAAATTCTCAAACGGATTAATCTTTTGATACAAGATATTAAACGTTCGCCCTTTGAAGGAATTGGCAAACCTGAACCATTAAAGTACGATTTATCAGGATATTGGTCAAGACGAATTGATGACGAACATCGTATTGTCTATAAAGTCCAAAATGAGGCAATTTTTCTATCTGAACTAAGATATCATTATTGATAATCAAGATATGATCCCAGACATACAGAAATCAAAGAATTTTTGGTACACAAAATCCTCAAAAACTTAAATGTCAAATCTAACCCACCCCTAGCCCCTCCCAGGAGGGGAATTAAGCGAATATACCAAGTTAGGACAATTCAATTAATAAAAACCAGGAAACTAAAATGACAATGATAGAACCCCTGGATGTATCTATTTAAAAGAAGATGAGAAGATGGGGAGATGGAGAGATGGGGAGATGAGAGTATTTTTCTATCTACAAGGGAAGCTACCAGGTGCGCTATTGGGCGACACGGGGTCGCATTTTCGCAAAAGTTGAATTTTCAAGTTTCAGAAGAGATTATTCCACCTCACATTGAAAATGCCAAACTTACAAGGATAATCTTTAAACTTGATGCTCCTGATGTATCATCTAATCAATCCTTTGTAACTTTGGAAATAGCCAATGAACAAGCTATGAAAATTGATTTTGATGTCAATAATATCGCTAGTATAGAAAATTTAAGTAATGAACAGTTTGCTGGTAATTGGGTTATTGATTTCGGCCTAACTAACGTTCCCGGAAATTTGAAAAATAATGGATTTTTGAATCCTGAAATTGTCAATAATATCAAATTAATCTTGATTTACGAAGGGGAAGTAAGTTGGGTTAATTAGGGTTTGCTGAAAAAGTCTTTTAGTAGGGGCAGGAGACAGGAGACAGCTATACATGAGACAGGATTCAATAATTGATAATGGATAATTGATAATTAGGGCTTGCTGATTAAATTTAAAAGCATTGACACATAAAGATTTTAGCATTTTTGATGTCAAAAAAACTCAATTAAAGCTATACTAACAATAGTCAAACAAAATGCTTTGTCTATGAACCTTAAACGTAGAGAATTCCTTATCTTTCTTGGAGCTAGTGCAGGAACAATAGCCCTTGGTTCCTGTCAAAAACAATCATCTACTCTAGTAACTAAAGAATCTCCAATTAGTGGAACTAACAATATTAATTTCCAACCAGTTAAAGGTCCAATGCCTTTAACAACGAGTAATCAAGAGTTAAATATAGAAAATTATAATAATTACGAAGTAGTAGATGATTTAATAATTCCAGAAGGTTTTACTTATGATGTTATTGGGTCGTGGGGTGACAAAATAGGTGATTCACGTTTTGGCTACAATAACGACTATCTTTCCTACATCGAAACAGGAGAAAATGAAGGATTATTAACCATAAACTTTGAATATATTAGTCCTTTGCCTTGGATAACAACTTATCAAACAGTTATTGGTAAATCTATGCCTTTTGCAGAATTAGCAACAGCATTTAGACAGGCAGGAGAATCAGGAATTAGTTCAGAAGAGTTACTTGACAATTCCCTGAAAGAAAAGGTTGTCGAAATAGCTAAAGAAGCAATGATTGATATGGGAATAGGTGTAATTTCTATACGTCGCGAAACAGATGGAAAATGGGTAAGAACAAATTCAAAATTTGACCGCAGAATAACAGGTATTTCAGGATTAGAAGACGGGCGTTATTTAAAATCAACAGGACCCGCAGTAGCAGTATTTAACAAAAAAGGAAAAGGGTATGACGATAAATTAGGCGATCGCATCATTGGGAGTTTTGGTAACTGTGCAGGTGGCACTACACCTTGGGGAACAGTATTTAGCGCCGAAGAAAATTTTCAAAGTTATGTGATAGAGCCAGTTTATGCTGATGGTACCTCTGTTGATCCAACCAGAGAAAAATCCCTATTCATTGGTGAAAGAGGAGTAGCAGGTCTGGGAAGTGCATTTGGTTTAGCTGGTAATAAGTATGGTTGGATGGTAGAAGTAGACCCAGCTAACCCTGACGACTATGGTACAAAACATACTTGGTTAGGTCGTTATCGCCACGAAGCAGTAGGTATTAGGGTAGAGGCTGATAAGCCATTAGCATTTTATTCCGGATGCGATCGCCGTAGCGGTCATCTATATAAATTTGTGAGTAAAGATAAAGTAAAATACCCCACTGATAAAGCTAACTCTCAACTTTTGACAGATGGGATGTTGTATGGGGCTAAATTTAATCCTGATGGTACAGGTAGTTGGATTCCTCTACAACCTGATACTCCCGTGAATCCAGATTTACCAGAAGTCCACGTTAACAGTATGATTAATCTACCCCAAAGACCTGATGGTGGTAGTTTCAAAGCAATAACTGCTCAAGAAGTAGAAAGGTTCAAACAGAAATATAAAACTCTGGGGGACTTGTATGAAGGTAATGCTGAAGAGAAACAGGGAGCTATTCTCATTGATGCCCATCTAGCTGCTAATGCTGCTGGCGTTACTTGTACCGCACGTCCTGAAGATACTGAGGTAGATAAAAATGGTAATTTATTTATTGCCTTTACCTCTGGGTTTCCCAGTAAATCTGATGGCAGTCCAGACAAACGTATATTTAAAGGTCCAGATGGTGAAGCTTACGAGTTTGGTTGGATTATGCGTTTGACTGAGGATGATAATCAACCAGATGCTATGACATTTAGTTGGGAAATGTTTGCTACTGGGGGCGAACCTATGGAGGGAGGACTAGGATTCTCTAATCCTGACAATTTAGAATTTGATGAACAAGGTAATTTATGGATGGTAACAGATATTAGTACCAGTAAGCAGAATAAAATAGTACCTCCGAATCGAGTGGGTAAAGATGGCAAACCAATAAGCCAGTCTACTCTTTGTGGTTTATTTGGTAATAATTCTATCTGGAAAATTCCTACTTCTGGTCCTAATGCTGGAGAAGCTTACTTGTTTGGAATAGCGCCAACAGAAAGTGAAACTTGTGGGCCTTTCTTTACCAAAGACCAGAAAACTTTGTTTGTAGCTATTCAACATCCAGGAGAATATAACGGCATTCGTCAGAGTATGGCTTCAGAAACTCGTCAGTTGGCAATGAAAACCATTGATGGTTCAGATTTTGTCCAGACTCGTACCGTACCTATGGGGTCTAACTGGCCAACTAAACAAGTTAACGATCCTCCGAAACCTTCAGTTGTAGCGATCCGTCGGTTAGATTCAACACCGATTACTTAATAGCAGGGAACAGGGAACAGGGAACAGGGAACAGTAGGAAAAACATTTCTCTGCCTGAGATTCATCATCACTCTATGTCCATCTCACAAAAAAATAGGGTCTAAAGTATAGGGCTTCAGACATAGGTACTGGTAAATGATAATTGATAACTGAAATGATCTGTCTATTGCGATAAATAGAAATTGAGAAATTGAGAAACTGAAAAAGGATAAATAGTTATAAGTTGGTCGCTAAATCGAA
>NZ_CEZPJD010000057.1:0-4864 GCF_983059655.1 Okeania sp. | reverse complement strand
AAGTAACTAGGAATGCCTGATAGTAAGTTCGGGAACCCCGCGTTATAGACTTATGCTAAACGTGGGTAGATGCAAGAAAAAGTTAGGTATTCCTAGCTGAGTCCAAATTGGTGTGAGGGTTAGTAAATATGACAAGACTTATCTGGAAAACTCTAAAGCACAGTCCTAGTGTTTTTAGCGCAGCATTATTATTAATGGCAGGTTCAGCGATCGCTGCTGAAGCTCCTTTACAGACTTTAGGAAGTGGCGAAAATTCTGTAAATCAGAACTTAGGCCAAGGTGCAATGGAGAACGCATCTTCCTTTGAAATAGCTCAAATAGATGTTCGCTCAATGCCCATGGATGATCCTTCATTGGCACCAGTAGCAGTATCAGACTTGGAAGATGGAGAGTCACTCGATCAGGTAACATCTGTAACTCAGTTATCAGACGTACAACCTACAGACTGGGCATTCCAAGCACTACAATCCTTGGTAGAGCGTTATGGTTGTATCGCAGGTTATCCTGATGGGACTTATAAGGGAAATCGAGCGATGACCCGTTTTGAGTTTGCAGCAGGTTTGAATGCTTGTTTAGACCGAATTACAGAATTAATTGCAGCGGCAACTGCTGACCTAGTAACCAGAGAAGATTTAGCGGTTTTACAAAGACTGCAAGAGGAATTTGCAGCAGAATTAGCTGCTTTGCGAGGACGAGTAGATGTTTTAGAAGCTAGAACAGCAGAACTAGAAAATAATCAGTTCTCTACTACTACCAAACTTAACGGAGAGGTTTTGTTTTGGTTGAGCGATACGTTTGGAGAACAAGCTGAGGGACGTGGAAGATCTGGGAGTGATGAGGACGAAACTCAGACAACCTTTGGTTATCGGGTTCGTTTAAACTTTGATACCAGTTTTACAGGAAAAGACCGCTTAAGAACCCGTCTACAAGCTAATAACATTCCTAACTATAGCGGTAGCAGTTTGACCAATAGCTTAATGACTCGTTTAGCTACAGACAGCAGTCCAAATAATGATGTTTCTATTGGCAAGTTGGCCTATCGTTTTCCTTTACTGAATGGTAAGGGTAGGATAGAGGTAGCTGCTACAGGTTATGGTATTGATGACTTTATCGGAGTTATCACACCTCTAGAAAGTAGTGGTGCTGGTGCTGTTTCCAGATTTGGACGATTCAACCCTATTTATTATCGTGCTCCTTCTGATGCTGGTGTCAAGTTTGCCTACGCTTTCAGTGATGCAATTCAGTTAACCGTAGGTTATGCTGCACCAGATAAAGAAGATCCTCGAGAAGGTAGAGGTGCTTTTAATGGTTCATTTAGTGGATTTGGCCAGTTTACAATTGAGCCAAACGATAAACTTGCTTTTCAAATCGGTTATTTGCGTGGTTATCATACAAAAAATGATGTTAACTTGACCGGAAGTACAGGTAGTTTTCTAGCCAGAGATCCTTTTGATGGTAGAGCAACTACTACAGATACTATTAACTTTGAGGCTCAATGGAGAGTTACTGATGGCTTTCAGATAGGTGGCTGGGGTGGTACTTTATTTGCCCGTCCTGAAGATGATGATGATACTGATGATATCACTATTATTACTGGTGCTTTGACTTTAGCTTTCCCAGATTTACTGAAAGAAGGTAGTCTAGGAGGTATTATTATTGGTGTACCACCAATTGTTACCGATGGTGGTGATGATGATGAGTTGAAAGATGATGATACTTCTATACACATTGAAGCTTTTTATCGCTTCCAAATGAACGATAATATAGCTATTACTCCTGGTGTATTTGTGATTACTAATCCTAACCACATTGAGGATAATGACACTCTTTGGGTCGGTACTTTAAGAACTCAGTTCAGGTTCTAGAACTTTGAATTAACGAGAAGAAATAGATTAGTTAATCAGATTCGATTATTTCAACTACTAACTTTAGTAATTTAATACGAAGGTAGAACAACCGATTAGCTAGTCAGTTTCTAGAATGAGTTTTATACCCCTTAGCTAGCTTTTGAAATGGCTGATAGTAAAGCTGAGGGGTTTACTATTTCAAAATCTAAATGTGTTAAAATTAAAAATTTTAAGAGAGTGTTTGTTTAATATTTGTTAAACCATGCAGTTGAGTAGCACACCTAAAACTTTGCAATAAACTTTTGTTTCTCGGTGTCTTTATCTCCCCACATGTCCTATCTCTTCATCCCTCAATCTCTCTTCTATTTTTAAATAGAGCCCAAATGGGTTTTATAGGTAAAAAAATAAAATAAATCAAATATTATATTTAAAATAGTTGCACTATTGTGTCAGAGGTGCTAATCTTCTTGGTAAAAAAAGGTAACTATGTCTGCTGTATCTAATTATTCAGAAATATTTTTAGTCTACTGATAGTCCTAGTGAAGTTTAGACATATTTACCTAGTATCTAAATTGTTGTTACACTCAAGGGCAATGCTTAACTTGTCTTTTTTCAGAATAAGTTTTGCGTAAAAACTACTAGAAATAATTTTATGGAGAAAAAGATTCTATTTATTTATGCCGTATTTTAGAGCATTTAAGCCCTTAACTCTCTAGTGCTGGATTAATTTAGATATCTATACTCCAGATTAAACTTAGCTAACACTAAGACTTCTGTTAACAAATCAATTGGAACAATCGATAATTAAATCTACTCTAAGCAGTAGGGTTGTTCATAGCTTATAAAAATGGTGTGAGGAGAGATCGAAATGACAAAAATTATCCTGAATGCTCTAAAACAGACATCTGGTGTATTCAGTATCGCCACTTTACTAATAGCTAATTCTGCTTTAGCAAATCAGGTTTCTGTAGAACAACTGGCTAACACTCAAGGTGTTAATACAAATACAACTAACTATTCGACTACTTCATCTGAAGTACCAACAGCGTCACCAGGTGATACCTCCTCAGAAGAAGTAGAAGTACCAGGAGATACTAGGTTACAAAATCTGAAAGATCCCTCCCTCAAGATTCCTGGAGCAGAGTTAGAACAAGTAGATCCTATGGGCCAAGTAACATCTGTGACTCAATTATCAGATGTCCAACCCACCGATTGGGCTTTCCAAGCTTTGCAATCTCTGGTAGAACGTTATGGTTGTATTGTCGGTTATCCAGATGGGACTTACAAAGGTAATCGGGCCATGACTCGTTATGAGTTTGCAGCAGGTCTGAATGCTTGTTTGGACCGAATTACAGAATTAGTCGCAGCAGCAACAGCAGATTTAGTGACTCGTGATGATTTGGCAGTATTACAGAGGCTGCAAGAAGAGTTTGCTACAGAATTAGCAGAGTTGCGCGGTCGTGTTGATGCTTTGG
Source organism: Okeania sp. (assembly GCF_983059655.1). Lineage (NCBI taxonomy): Bacteria > Bacillati > Cyanobacteriota > Cyanophyceae > Oscillatoriales > Microcoleaceae > Okeania > Okeania sp. Next base: position 1,542 of record NZ_CEZPJD010000057.1, on the reverse strand, counting down.
AAGCCAGAACCGAGGAACTAGAAGCCAATCAATTCTCAACGACTACTAAACTTAATGGTGAAACTTTATTCTGGTTGAGCGATACGTTTGGAGAAAGAGCTGCGGGGCGTGGAAGACCGCGGAGTGAAAGAGACAGAACGGAGACAACCTTTGGTTATCGGGTTCGTTTAAACTTTGATACAAGTTTCACAGGAAAAGACCGCTTAAGAGCTCGTCTACAAGCTAATGACATTCCTAACTATAGCGGTGGAGATTTGACCAATACTTTAATGACTCGTTTATCTACAGATAGTAGTCCGAATGATGATGTTTCCCTGAGCAAATTGGCCTATCGTTTTCCTGTACTGAATGGTAAGGGTAGAGTAGAAATAGCTACTACAGGTTATGGTGTGGACGACTTCGCGGAACCTATTACACCTTTACAAAGTGGTAGTGGTGGTTCTGTTTCCAGATTTGGACGATTCAACCCTATGTTCTATCGTTCTCCTTCTGATGCTGGTGCCAAGCTTGCCTACACTTTCAGTGATGCAATTAACTTAAGTGTGGGTTATGCTGCACCAGATCCGGAAGAGCCCCGAGAAGGTAGAGGTATTTTTAATGGTGGATTTAGTGGATTTGGCCAGTTTACGATTGAGCCAAACGACAAAATTGCTTTTCAACTTGGTTATGTGCGTGCCTATCATACGAAAAACGATGTCAACTTGACTGGAAGTACAGGTAGTTTTTTGGCCAGAGACCCTTTTGATGGTAGAGCAACTACCGCAGATACTGTTAACTTTGAAGCTCAATGGAGAATTACTGATGGCTTTCAAATAGGTGGCTGGGGTGGTGCTTCATTTGCCCGTCCTGAAGATGATGATGATACTGATGATATCACCATACTTACAGGTGCTTTGACCTTAGCTTTTCCGGATCTATTCAGGGAAGGTAGTTTAGGAGGTATAATTGTTGGTGTACCACCAATAATTACTGATGGTGGTGATGATGATTCATTAAAAGACCCCGATACATCTATACACATTGAAGTATTTTATCGCTTCCAAATGAACGATAATATAGCTATTACTCCTGGTTTGTTTGTGATTACTAATCCTAATCACATTGAGGATAATGAAACTCTCTGGGTAGGAAGTATCAGGACTCAATTTAGGTTCTAGAAAGGTAGGTTAATTAACTGATAAAGCAGGACATTTAAGATTTTCTCGCCTCCTACAGCGGTTTTCCTGTACCATAGACCACATTAGGGACGTTGCATGCAACTTCCCTACAAGGTTTTAATTATGGCAATTTGGTTATCCAGTAAAAGTGAAAAGCGCTTTAATTAATGGATAATGGATAATGGATAATTGATAATTGATAATTGATAATTGATAATTACCTCTGGTTAAAACCGAAAGGATTGAAGATAAGAAAATATTATTTTTTTATTTTCCCCTTGAAAGGGGAGGCTAATAAAGCTGAATTATTTAATTAATAATGATTAATTATTCGGTAATTTACCTGTAGGTACTGATAACTGATAACTGATAACTGATAACTGAT
>NZ_CEZPJD010000056.1:0-19836 GCF_983059655.1 Okeania sp. | reverse complement strand
GGTTTATTGGTTATATTCCGCAAGTGGCAACGGGAATATGGTTAGGGAATGATGATAACAAACCAACCTGGGGTGTAAGTAGTACAGCAGCTTTTAATTGGCGACAGTTTATGAAACAGATAGTTAAAGATATACCTGTTAAAGATTTTCCTGACAGACCCAGTTTTTATGACCGCGAACCTACTATTGAAGCTAAACCCGTGGAACCAGAATGGATTAGATATGGTCAAATTGGTCCGGATGGTAGGGATGTGAATGAGAGGAATGATGATAGAAATTATTAGACCTGCTTGATAAAAGCGTAAGAGTTTTTTCTTCTGTAGTAGCGATGGCCTTTGCCTAAAAAGTTTTAGCTAAAATTACTTTGTGAGCGGTAAAAACACAATAGACATCTCCAAAAATTAAAAATAAAATCAATTCTTATCCATAACTTATCAATTATTCTGCCCTGTTCCCTGTTCCCTGTTCCCTGTTCCCTCTTTTCTGGAGATGTCTAATAAGTGAACATTTTGAATAGGTAAGTGAACATTTTGAACAAGTAAGTGAGCAGAAAAGTGAACAAAAAAGTGAGCGATTGGATTCGGATTATTGTGGGATTATACGGATAGGTTAGGATCTCAAACTAACTTAGTATTTATTATTGTAAGTAAACAAAAGTTAGGAATCGCCCCATTTTTTAGGAAACAATGAAGATATCTAGATTAAAATTAAACCAATTAATTAAATGGAATTTCCCATTTAATTTTGCTTCTGGCCCGATTTCCCATATATCTCTCAGTGTCTTATCAATTATTTTATTGACCATGATGCCTGAAGTTGCCAAAGCTAGCACTTTTACCTTTGTAGGAGGGAACATGGATGGGTTCGATACTACTGATGGATTAGAAGAGTCTTCCCCCAGCAATGGCTCAGTTATCAACTTAATCGACCTATTTGACAGTTTTGGGATTAATTGTAACAGCAATCCGCGTTGTGAGATCAAAAATTTTGATGACAATAGATTCGATAAAGATTTTCTTCATACTTTTAACTTTGCTAATTTAGCAGGTACAATTACTTCTGCTGATTTAGAAATCCGAGTTAGAGGCAATGGTAGTAATGATACTATCATTCTTTACTTTGTCGATAGCGAAGGTAATCGAGTTCCTGAAGGACCTCCAATAAGTTGGAGTCGTTTTTTTGGCTCAGGAAATCGCTCAGACGGACTACTGAATACTTCTTGGACAGGTGGCAGGGACGAAACATTTTTCTTTGATTTGGCGGCTCTCCCTGTAGCTCCGCAGCAAGATCCCAACTTAGATCCTATCAATTTTCTCCCAATAATCAATAGTCTAGGATTTTTGGATATTCGGGTTCAGGATGACACAGCAGTTGATTATATTAAGTTAACAATTACAACAGACTCTGAGACAATCCCCGAACCCACCTCAACCCTATCCTTACTTACTCTCGGCACGTTAGGTACAACTTCAATCCTCAAGCGCAAGCTAAAACAATCCAAAGATAAAAAGTGAGGAAAAATCTGCTAAAAACAACCAATAAAACACAACAATACCCCTTCATAAATTGGAGGGGTTTATTTATTAGTTATCCCTCAATAATTAACCTTCATAACTATTAATTACCCCGTTCCATATCTATTATTTTCTCTCCTGACACCAAGCATGAAAAAAGAATGTTATATCATGTCCGTTGGTATCGTTTGTGTAAAAGTTAGCGTGGATATCTACAGGAAATTTAAGTTTTTTTCTTGCCTGTTGCCTGTTGCCTGTTGCCTGTTGCCTATTTACTATACAAGACCGATGCTACCGGACATGATATTACAAATAGTTTCAAACTTTAGATGTCGAATAATTTGCTGAAATTACTGAAGCATCTATGATTTTGCCCCCCTAGCCCCCCACAATTGGGGGGAATAAAACTCTAAAAGTCCTCCAAACTTGGGGGATGCGCGGGGGCTTGACCAGAACCAAAAAATCGCACATTCATACTTCAATTCAGCAACGCCTGATATCAAATCCTCATCACAATGAAAATTATCTTTCTTCATCTTAATTGTTAAAATCAACTTTTTCGTAAAGGTCACTAAAAACTATTTCAAAATTTAGAGCAGTTAACTTTAACCTTAACTCTCCAGATTCATAATAGGAACTTTGGGGAGTTTAGGGAGTTTGAGGAGTTTGGGAAGATAAAGAAAAATTGGGCAATAGCGCATCAGTTGGAACATTTTTTTATACCGAATTGAACGAATTTGATATGAGGTAAAAATTACCAAACTAGGGATTTTTTTTCTGGAATTTACTTTCTAATCTTGGAAGTAATAAGAAAGAAATAAATTACTGAATTTCAGGAGAATTTTTCCTATGACTATTCAAACAAAACTAAATAAAATTGTTAGCCTTGGTTTAGTTGCCTTAACCGCTACTTCTTTATCATTTGCAACTATAATTCCTACGAAAAGTGCTTTTGCGGAACCAATAAAACAAAAAAGTGTAACTCCAGATGTCATCAACGAAGGGATGAATGGAATATGGAATTTGCAATGGAGGGTAAATGGATGGTTACACAGGGGGCATTTAAGAATGGATGGAAATTTTGGAACTATGATTGTCAATGTTACTGGGCCTAATGGTAGAAGGGTTTATGCCCAACAACAAATGAATATGGTTCCTAGCAGAAGTGGTTACACTATGCAGGGTAGTACACCTACTTATCCTGGCAGTAATGCAAGAAACTATGCTTATCAGTCTGATACTTTTTATATTGAGTCAGATCGTTATGGTGATTGGGAAATGAAAAATTGTTCTGATTATTCTGGTTGTATTCCAGTGAGAATGACCAGAATTGATAGATAAATTAAAGAAGCAGTTAGCAATAGAAACAAAATCTTGTAGGGACGTTCCATGGAACGTCCCTACTGTGATGCAGGAAAACCGCTGTAAGTGAATATACTTTACGTTAATGTGCGTTGTACGCCAGCAAACAAAAAACTTTATCCCTTCTCACCTTTTCTTCCCTCCTGCCTCCTGCCTTCTGCCTTCCTTCTACTCATTAATTGAACCATCAGGCATAATTGTTCCTCTCAGAATTACTCCATTTAAATCTACATCAGTAATAATTGCACCTTCTAAATTAGCATTACTTAAATTAGTTTCTTGTTTATAACCCCGAAAATAGAAACTATGAAAATCTGTTCCACTTAAATTAGTATCAGCAAGATTGGCGTATTCTAAATTAGTACCACGGAGACTAGCATTACTTAAATTAGCCTTTTCTAGATTTGCTCCCCAGAGTCTTGCTTCTAACAAATTAGCATCAACTAAATTGGCATTACTTAAGTCTGCTAAAGTTAGGTCGGCTTCCAATAAACGAGTGTTACTTAAGTTTGAATTTGTTAAATTAGCCCTATTAATATCTGCCCCATATAGATTAGCTCCTGTTAAATTAGCTCCTGTTAAATTAGCCCCCGAAAAGTTAGCACCATTTAAATCTGCATCCTGGAAATTTACACCAGTTAAATTAGCTCCCGAAAGATTAGCATTGCTTAAATTAGTTCCATGTAAATCTATTTCACTTAAATCACACTGTTTCCATAAAAATGATACGCACCAATTATTTTGTAAAAGATTATTAATATCTTCAGTATTAGCTGCTATGACTGGTGCGGATAAACTAAAAAAAATTAAATGAATTGCTAAAGTAATAGCTACTAGAAATTTCATCATACCTCATTATTTTTATTGAATATAAATTACATTTTTTTGAACCTAATATATAAAGTAGAAAATACCAGAACAGGGAAAATTTATCAATCTATGGACGTTGCATACAACGTCCTTACCCGCACCCCTAGTTCCCAATTCTCCATAGACACGGGGATGGGGAGACACGGGGACGCGGAGACACGGGGATGGAGGTTTTTAATTTATGATTATAAAGTTGACTTTATCATCCAAAGAAGTAGAAGTGCCCATAATTTTCTCCCCATCAGGCTTTGAGAGAAACGCCAAAATTTAGAATGAAACAGCCCTCCCTACTCCTCTACTCAAATAAACATAGCAATTTAAGTTTTTTTCTTGCTCTTAAATCTTCCTCCTTCTTTCATCTTCCTTACCTTTACACTTACAATACTAATGCCTCCGGAGATGATTATAAATCCTGATTCAAATCACTTACAAACAACTTTCAATTGTTGCTACTACTGATTGAGATAAACTAGGTAGGTCATAACCACCTTCTAAACCAAATAAGATTTTGCTGGTTATTTGCAAACAATATTTTGTAAATGTTCCGTAGTCTTCTGGTTGTAGGGAAATACCTGCTAATGGATCGTCATGGTTGGCATCATAGCCAGCGCTAACAATCAATAAATCGGGTTGAAAGTTAGCTAAAAAGGGTACAACTTTTTGCTCGAATGTGGGTTGATAGATCGCCATTGTGGTACCTGGTGACATGGGTAAATTTAGTATATTATTGTGGGAACCATGTTCGTCAGCATAGCCAGTGCCAGGATAGCAGGGAGATTGATGGAGGGAACAGTACACTATATTTTCGCATTTTTCTACAATTTCTTGAGTACCATTACCATGATGTACATCCCAGTCTAAAATGGCGACTTTGTTAATACCTGGTTTCTCTAGAGCATAATGAGCTGCGATCGCTGCATTGGAAAATAAGCAAAATCCCATACCTCGTTGACTTTCAGCGTGATGACCAGGGGGTCTTGCCAACACAAACGCCGGATTTGCATTTGTTAATACTTGATCGACTCCATCTAACCAAGCACTTATGGCTAACAATGCCACATCATAACTTTTGGCAGAAACTGGTGTATCTCCATCCAAATAACCGCCACCTCGATCGGCTATTTCTGCTACTGCTTGAATATGACTACGGGAGTGAACTTTTTCTAGTATTGTCATCAATGATGAATGTCGCTGTTTCACAGGGGTGGGCGATCGCCATTGCAATTGGCCATTGTGAGGAAAAGTCTGGAGAGTTTTGACAATAGCAGTTAAACGTTCTGGTCGCTCTGGGTGTAGCATACCAGTTTTGTGTTCGAGAAATTCATCGGAATAAATAACAGAAATCATAAGTTAATTTTAGATATTAGATTTTGTCCCCTGCAATGAAACTTTTTATTGTAATCATACCAAGATTTGAACTTTAAATCGAATTGAAAATACTCGGACGTTTTTGAGCTAATTTTATTAAAAATAGACATGAAATATGCTATAATTTTAGACGTAAACAGCATAATTTTGCAAATACACCGAACTTAATCGGGCGAAATTCCATTTTTTCGGTTTTTTGTTAATTATTATATATTTAACAGAGTTTTTCATTATATGACTACTTCTGAGTCACGAATTGTACCAACCGATCTCCGTAATGAAATGTCCCAATCATACCTAGAATACGCCATGAGCGTGATCGTAGGTAGGGCATTACCAGATACTAGGGATGGTCTCAAACCCGTACATCGTCGCATACTCTATGCTATGAACGAATTAGGGTTAACAGCAGACCGCCCTTTTCGTAAATGCGCTCGTGTGGTAGGAGAAGTACTGGGTAAGTATCATCCCCACGGCGATACGGCAGTTTATGATGCTTTGGTGCGAATGGCTCAGGATTTTTCAATGCGATCGCCCCTCATCCACGGTCACGGTAATTTTGGTTCTGTAGATAATGACCCACCTGCAGCTATGCGTTATACAGAGTGTCGTCTACAAGCGCTCACTTCTGATGCCATGTTGCGGGATATTGATGCAGAAACAGTAGATTTTGTAGATAATTTTGATGGTTCTCAACAGGAACCGTTGGCACTTCCTTCCCGTATTCCTCAACTATTCCTCAACGGTTCGTCTGGTATTGCAGTGGGCATGGCAACTAATATTCCTCCTCACAATTTGGGGGAGCTTATTGATGGTTTGTTAGCACTGATCGAGAACCCAGAAATAACTGATACGGAGTTAATGCACTACATTCCCGGACCGGACTTTCCTACAGGTGCTCAAATCCTTGGAAAATCTGGTATCCGCGATGCTTATACCCTCGGCCGTGGTTCCATAACCATGCGGGGTGTCGCCACCATAGAAACCCTCGAACAGCGTGGTCGCCCTGACAAAGAAGCTATTATTGTCACAGAGTTACCTTACCAAACTAATAAAGCAGCTTTAATTGAAAAAATTGCCGAACTGGTTAATGACAAAAAAATTGATGGCATTTCTGATATTAGGGATGAAAGCGATCGTGACGGAATGCGGATAGTCATCGAACTCAAACGAGATGCTTATCCTAGAGTTGTACTCAATAATCTTTATAAACAAACCACCCTACAAGCCAACTTTGGAGCAAATATTTTAGCATTAGTAAATTCAGAACCCCAGTTACTAACGCTGAAAAAATATCTCGAAGTATTCCTAGATTTTCGGATAGAAACTATTACGAGAAGGACTCAATACGAACTCCGAAAAGCTGAAGAAAGAGACCATTTATTACAAGGTTTACTAATTGCTTTAGATAACCTAGATGCAATTATTCAATTAATTCGTCAGGCTGCGGATACTCCTGCTGCTAAACAAGAACTAATTGAAAATCATGGTTTATCTGAAGTACAATCAGATGCAATTTTACAAATGCAGTTAAGAAGATTAACAGCATTAGAAGCACAAAAAATTGAACAAGAGCATGAAGAATTACTGCTAAAAATTGCCGATTTGCAAGATATATTAGCAAAACGGGAAAGGATTTTAGAAATTATTGAAACTGAAGCTTTAGAAATAAAAGAACGCTATGCTAGTCCAAGAAGAACTATCATTGAACTAGCAGAAGGTGAGCTAGATGATACAGATTTAATTGCCAATGAAAAAGCAATTATTCTATTAACAGAACAAGGCTATATTAAACGGATGCCAGTTAATACTTTTGAGGCTCAAAGTCGAGCAACTCGTGGTAAGTCTGGTACGAAAATGAAAGATGATGATGGAGTTGAACATTTTCTCAGTTGTTGTGACCATGATAGTATTTTATTCTTTACTCAAAGAGGTGTTGTTTATTGTCTAAATGCTTATCAAATTCCTATTGGTTCTCGTATAGCAAGGGGCGTACCAGTGGTACAAATGTTACCAATTCCACGAGATGAAAAAGTAACTTCTATAGTGGCAGTTTCAGAATTTACTGATGACGAATTTTTAGTAATGTTGACCAAAGGTGGATATATTAAAAAAACACCTTTATCCGCATTTTCTAATATCCGTTCTAATGGGTTAATCGCTATTTCTCTTGCCGAAGGCGACCAATTGAGGTGGGTGAGAAGAGCAAAAGTTGATGATAGTGTGATAATTGCTTCTAGTTCTGGTATGGCAATTCACTTTAGAACAGATAATAAGCAATTGCGTTCTTTGGGTCGTAATACTAGAGGGGTAAAATCAATGAAATTGATGGAGGGTGATGAGTTAATTAGTATGGATATTTTACCCAGTTCAATTGTAGATGAAATTGCTGATATTGATGAGGAAGAATTAGAACTAGAAGAAGCAGAATTAGAACTAGAAATAGAGGAGGAAGAAACTGAAGAAACTACATCAACTAATAATAGTGGTCCATGGGCATTAGTTATTACTACTGGCGGTTATGGAAAGCGGGTGCCAGTTTCTCAATTTACCCTACAAAACCGAGGTGGAAAAGGTCGTATTGCTACTAAGTTTAAGAAGAAGAAAAAGAAACAAGATCAATTAGCTTCTTTACGAATAGTTAATGAAACTGAAGAATTAATAATGATTACTACTCGCGGAATTATTATTCGTCAGGCAATTGATGCTATTTCGATTCAATCTCGTAGTGCTACAGGAGTAAGGGTACAAAAATTAGATGACGCAGATAGCATCGCAGAAGTGGCTTTAGTTCCGGCAACGGAAGAAGATATGGAAGAAACAGAAGATATAGACACAGAAGAAACAGACGAGATAGATGCAGAAGATATAGACGAAGATGAAGACGAAGAAGATATGGAAGATATAGACGAAGACGAAGAAGATGAAGATATAGACGAAGAAGATATGGAAGAATAAGTAAGTATTTAAGGCGTTGCATAAATGCGATGATTTTAATAGTTTTGTGGAATGGGCATCTTGCCCGTTCCCGTTTCTGATATTTTCGGGTAGGCAGGATATCTGTCCTACTTATATTCATCCCGCCCCTCAGCAATGCCAAGTATTTAAAGATAAGAGTCTATATTAGACATCTTCAGAAAAGAGGGAGTAGTGGGAAATAATTGATAATTTATGTGTGATGATTTATTTTATTTTTTATTATTGAAGATGTCTATCTAATCTCCCCTACTCTCAGCTATATGGTAAGCATTTAACCGGATTTGATATTAGGAGTGGGTTAACTCCTAAGCAGTAACCTAAATATTTGTAGCAAAGATTTATTAAACTAGTATTAAGTAGGTCGGTGTTGAAAATTATCGTTATGTAAAGGCAGAAGGAAAGAGAGTTTTGAACAAGTTTACTTTTCGTTAGATACTTATGTTTTTTTGCACCATCCTACTTATATTCAATTATTTTGATAAATTTTATATCTAAATCAAAAATATTTATTCATGGAATTTTATTCTTCCTTTTTATTAGTACAAAAAACTGAGATTCACAATATAAAACTCTTAAGTGAAATAGAAAGTTATCGATATTTACAAGACTTATCAAATTGGCAGATAAAAGATAATAAACTATCCTATACTCATAAATTTCAAAACTTTGTTGAAGCCATCAATTTTGTCAATTGTTTAGTCACGCCAACAGAAACAGCAAATCATCATCCGGATATTTTCATTTCCTACAATCAAGTTACCATAAATTTGACTACCCATGATGTAGGTGGATTAACGGCATTAGACTTTGAGTTAGCAACAACTATTTCTCAGTTAATCAAAACTTGGAAATCAGATCAACAATGTCAATTTTAATTTAAGCATTCAGCTATTAGCTATCAGCTATCAGCTATTAATTTTGAGAAAGGTAAGAGCAACGATTGAAATTAAGAAATAATAAAAATTACTGCCAAAGTATATGATATAACTACTAAAAATACCTTATACCAATTTCATAAAATATTGCTACAGTGGTTTTCTCTGCTGGTCGGAATTTAGAGATTAATACTGTAACGACCTTTTTTGAATTTGGTATTAAATATTTGCAGTAAACATTTATAAAAATGAAATTATTCATAACATTTATTAGTGGCATTTTCATGGGAATGACCACAGCACCAGTAAACGCATGGTTTCTTGCATGGGTGGCTCTAGCTCCTTTGTGGGTGTTAGTAATTCAACAAGAAAAATACTTTGATAAATTTTTATTAGGTTTAGTTTGGGGAATAGGTTATCACGGTGTAGCTTTATTTTGGATAACCGGAATTCATCCTATGACCTGGTTAGGAGTTCCTTGGTTAGCTAGTGTAGCGATCGCTCTATTTTGTTGGATTTTTATCACTCTTTGGGGAGCAATTTTAGTTGCTATTTGGGCTTATTTATTTGGAGTTTTAACTCCTACATATTTCTCAGGGAAAATATTCTCATTTTCCAGAGTTTTGTTAGGTATAACTTTATGGTGTTGTTTAGAGAAAATTTGGAGTTTAGGAAGTCTTTGGTGGACTTCTTTATCTTTGACTCAGAGCAACTATAATTTAGTAATTTTACACCTTAGTCAATTATCAGGACCAATTACAGTAACAGCAGCTATTGTCACAGTAAACGCTTTATTTGGGGAAGCTTTTCTTCAAGCAAAATTACAGGGAAACTCAGAAAAAATTCAATCAATTAAATTTGGGAAAAAACAAAATAATTCAGATAAACTTAACCTATTTTTTAAACCTTCATTATTCATTATTCATTATTCCTTCTTCCTTCCAATTACAATTTTTATGTTTTTCCACATAGTAGGATTTAGTCTCTATAATATTCCTTTAAATCCCGATTCAGAAACAGCATTAAAAGTAGGAATTATTCAAGGAAATATTCCTAATGAAATTAAGTTAAATTCTACAGGTTGGTATCGTGCCCTGGAGGGTTACACAGCAGGATATAAAAAATTAGCAGACCAAGGTGTTGACGCTGTATTAACACCAGAAACAGCTTTACCTTTTTTGTGGACAAATCAAAATAATCGTAGGTTCCTTTCTTTTTATCAAGCAATTTTAGAGAAAAAAGTAGTAGCTTGGGTAGGTGGTTATGGCAAACAAGATAATAATCTGACTAACAGTATATTTACTGTAGATAATACAGGAGAAATTTTTAGTCGTTATGACAAAATTAAATTAGTACCTCTAGGAGAGTTTATTCCTTTCAATGAAGTATTAGGAAAACTAATAGATAGACTCTCACCTTTAGACGCTCATTTAGTAGCTGGAAAAGCAGATCAAATATTTGATACACCCTTTGGTAAAGCAATAGTTGGAATTTGTTATGACTCAGCTTTTTCCGAAGTATTTCAAAGACAAACCGCAGCAGGGGGAGAATTTATTTTAACAGCAGCTAATAACGCTCATTATAGTTCAACAATGCCAGCTCAACATCATGCTCAAGATGTAATGCGGGCGATCGAAACTGATAGATGGGCGGTACGAGCAACTAATACAGGTTATTCTGGAATAGTAGACCCTCATGGTAGAACAATTTGGCTATCTGGAATTAATAGTTATGAAACTTATACAACTAGGATTTATCGGCGAAATAGCCAGACTTTATATGTAAAACTGGGTGATTGGTTAACACCACTATTAATTTTAGGGGGAGTATTAACAAAAATAACTTTCTGGATATTTTTAGGAAGTAGGGGATATAGGAAGTAGGATAGGAAAAAAGTCAAAAATATAGTGGATTTCACCTTGTTGAGGTACAATCATGCGGGTAAGATGCCCGCAATTAACTTTTGCCTTGTCGTTTAGACAAATATTATCTGTTGCTGAATTGTATCAAAAATCGTAAGTATTCAGCTATTAGCAGTCAGCTATCAGCTTTTAAAACCTAAAGCTTAAGGACAATATTTAAACGAATATAGACATAAAAACTGGCTTTTGTGGTAATTTTTAATTTGAGAATTAAAAAGCTTTTATCGCTTACTAAAAGCAATAGCTGATAGCTAATAGCTGATAGCTGAATGCTTACCAAAAATTTAATAAACTATAAAAAAAATGAACAAAAAATTGTTTGTATTTATCCTTTTTATGGTCAGCTTACTTATAGTAACCTGTGCCAATCAATCTGCTAAATTAGACCCTCAAGAAACACCTTTAACTCCATTAACAATTTGGTGGACAAAAGGTTTCTATCCTGAAGAAGATGAAGCTATTAAACAAATAGTTGCTCAGTGGGAGAAAAAAAGTGGTTATCCAGCTCAAATTCTTTTTTTAAACGATGATGAAAATTTAAAAACGACTCTTCTTGAGGCTGTAGCAGCAGAAAAACCTCCAGATATTGTTTATAATTATGGACTAGAATTTGGTATAAGTCCTCGCCTGGCATGGGAAGATAAATTAGCAGATGTTTCTGATGTGATTGAGCCTGTTAAATCTCTTTATACTGGAACAGCTCTTGCATCTGTTTATTTAAATAATAATGTAGCTAAAAAACGTAGTTATTATGCAGTGCCAATCCAGCAACAAACTATACATATCCATTATTGGCAAGATTTGCTCAAAGAAATTAATTTACAAAAGTCAGATATACCTAATGAATGGGATAAGTTTTGGCAATTTTGGCAAAATGCTCAAAAGAAAATCCGTCAAAAAGATAAATCAGAAATTTATGGCATTGGTTTAACTATGTCTGCTGCTTCTGTAGATAACTTTTATGAATTTGAACAAATGTTAGAAGTTTATGATGTTAATTTATTAGATAAAAATGGAAAACTGCAAGTAGATAAACCCGAAGTCCGCCAAGGAATAATTACAGTATTAAATTGGATTACTAATCTTTATAAAGATGGATATATACCCCCAGATTCAGTTCAATGGGCAGCAGTAGATAATAACGTTAGTTTTCTGAATCGTAATTTATTAATGGTCGCTAATCCTACTTTATCAATTCCTACTTCACAAAGACAAGATCCAGAAGTTTACCAAAACCAAATTCAAACAATTGAATTTCCTGATGAACCGGATGGAGAACCAGCAAAATACCTAGTATCTGTTAAACAAATACTTACTTTTCAATCATCCTCTAATTTAGAGCAAGCTAAGGATTTTTTATCCTTTTTTATTCGCCCAGAAAACATAAGTGAATATTTGCAACTTTCAGGAGGAAGATATTTCCCAGTAATGCCACAATTATTATCAGATAAATTTTGGCAAGACAATAGCGATCCCCATATTTCTGTGGCAGTTAAACAATATCAAGAAGGTGCTACTCGACCATTTAATTATGTAGTTAATCCTGCTTACTCTCAAGTATTATCAGAAAATGTTTGGGGTCAAGCAATTGAACAAGTAATTGTTGATGGATTATCAATAGAAGATGCTACAGATAAAGCAATTGCTAAAATACAAGAAATATTTGCTCAATGGTAAACCAATTATGTAAGTATTTCCTGCGGAATGCTACGCAAATAGCTATTAACAATCAGCTTTTCAGTTCGTAATGCTACGGAAACAGCTTTTTAATGAATGAAGACAGCTTTATTTTAACTTCTACTACATTTTTAACCAAAGTATTATAAAAATTTAGCTATGAGTAGTTACCTCTCAGCTTTTTAATTAATGAATCCGGCTTTATTTTAACTTCTACTACATTTTTAACCAGAGTATTGAAGTACAAAAAAGACTCGCTTGAGTTGTGAATATATGCAATTTTGTGGTAATAAATGAGTTAATAATTCATCGCTGATAGCTGAATGCTGACGGCTGTTTGCGCAGCATTCCGGAGGAAACGCTTACCCAATTATTAACTAAAAATTCCCAAGTTAAAATTTGAACTGAAGTATCTGAAAAAAAAACATGATTATGAGACGTCAATTATTCAGATTAATTGGGTTATTTATACTCAGTTTAATATTACTTACTTGTAGCTCTAATCAAACTCAAAATCATCTGCAAAAAGTTCAGTCAGATCCAACTTTAACAATTTGGTGGAATCGGGGATACTATCCAGAACAAGATGAAGCTCTAAAAAAAGTAGTTGCTGAGTGGCAAGAAAAAACTAACAAAAAGGTTGAACTTTTATTTTTCAGTGAAGATGATATTTTACAAGTAATTATTGATGCTTTAGCAGTAAATAAACCTCCCGATATTCTCTTCTCTGAAAGAGCAGAATTTACTTTGATTCCGCAATGGGCGTGGCAGGGAAAATTAGTAGATGTTTCAGATGTAATTAAACCTGTCAAAAATTTCTATAGTGATGCTGCTCTGAAGTCTGCTTATTTGTACAACAATATTGAATCTAAATTTTCTAATTATGCCGTACCAATAATGCAGCAAGGCATACATATTCACTACTGGAACGATTTAATACTTAAGGCTGGTTTGGCAGAGAAAATACCAGAAAAATGGGATGAATTTTGGCAGTTTTGGCAAAATGCACAAAAAGCTTTACCTCAAAAAAATGACAATAAGATTTATGGTTTGGGTTTACCTATGTCTATTTATAGTACAGATACTAATGTTGTATTTGAACAAATTTTGGCAGCTAATAATCTGCAAATTGTGGATCGACAGGGGAATTTACAAATAGATAAACCAGCAGTAAGACAGAAAATTATTGAAATTTTAGATTGGTACACCAGCTTTTATAAAAATGAATATGTGTCACCTAATGCAGTTAATTGGCTTAATTCAGATAATAATTCTGATTTCCTCAACCGCAATATATTAATGACAATTAATGCAACTATGTCAATTCCTGTTTCCCAAAAGGAAGATGAAGAAATTTACTTAAATAAAATTAAAACTATCGAGTTTCCCAATAATCCTAATGGAGCAAAACCTATATATTTAGTATCTATCAAAAAACCTGTAATTTTTACATCTTCTGCTCATCCCAAATTGGCAAAAGAATTTTTATCATATTTAATAAAACCAGATAATTTAGGAGCTTATATTAAAGGTGCAAAAGGTCGCTATTTTCCAATTATGCCTCAACTATGGCAAGACCCATTCTGGAGCAATACAAAAGACCCTCATATTTCTGTAGCATCTAAACAATTTACCGAATATAAAACTCGTTTATTTGAGAATTCTATTAACCCCAGTTATTCTCAAATAAATTCAGAAAATATTTGGGGTAAGGCAATGCGACAAATTTTAATAGAAGGTTTATCGTCAACTGAAGTAACCGATATAGCTATTGAGCGAATTACAGAAATATTTTCTCAGTGGTAATACCGTTTCACGGAATTCAAAAGTCATGCATTATGATTTTATAGACTCATAACTTTTACCAAAAAATTAGGTCCAAAGCCTCCCCTTTTAAGGGAATGAAAAAGCGGTCGTTTTGATACGCGACATGTTTGCGGAGCATTCCAGACAGAAATTGTGCAGCGCACCCGTTGGGTGGGATGGCGATCTTCGGAGCGGCTCTGATAAGAGCGGGTTTCCTCGCCATATCCAATCGACCAAGAGAATATTCAGTTCAATATTTCAAGCCTCCGATTAAAGCCGGAGGTATTGATAACTGATAACTGATAACTGATAACTGAAATGACCCGTTAAGTAGGGAATGATTCAAGAATCACACGAGTTTCAGGAAATTATTTCACATACGTAGTTTGAAACTATCTGTGGCATTTCTCAAGTGAAATTGATATAATGAAAAAGAATAATTTTTAAACTCGATGATAATTATGAGACATAAATTTTTATCAATAATTTTGTTGTTTATACTGAGTTTTATCTTAGTAACTTGTAGTGCAAGTCAGCCTCAAAATTATGTCCAAAAATCTCAGTCAGATCGAGTTTTAACAATTTGGTGGAATCGAGGATTTTACCCAGAGCAAGATGAAGCTCTACAAAAAGTTATTGCTAATTGGCAGGAAAAAACTAACAAAAAAGTTGAAATTTCGTTTTTTAGTACAGATGAAATTTTAGCAGCAGGTAGTGATGCTCTAGCAGCAGGTAAACCACCGGATATATTTTTTTCTCAGATAGGAGAATTTACTTTGATTCCTCAATGGGCGTGGGAGGGTAAATTAGTAGATGTTTCAGATGTAATTGAACCTGTCAAAAATTTATACACTGATAGTGTTTTGAAATCTGTTTATTTATACAACAATATTGAGTCTAAATCTTCTAATTATTCAGTGCCAATAATGAAGCAAAGCCTCCATCTTCACTACTGGTATGATCTAATTCGTGAGGCAAATTTGGGAGAAGAAATACCAAAAAATTGGGATGAATTTTGGCAGTTTTGGCAAAATGCGCAAAAAAATTTACGTCAACAAGGCAAAAATAATATTTATGGTTTAGGTTTACCTATGTCTATTGATAGTACAGATACTTCTACTGTCTTTGAACAAATTTTGGAGCTTAACAATTTACAAATAGTAGATGAACAGGGCAAACTACAAATAGATAAACCAGAATTCAGACAAAAAATTATTGATATTTTAGAATGGTACACTAGCTTTTATAAAAATGGGTATGTTCCGCCTAATGCGGTTAATTGGCGCAATTCTGATAATAATACGAATTTCCTCAATCGCAATAATTTAATGACAATTAATCCAAGTATGTCGATTCCTGGTTCTCAGCAAGAAGATGAAGAAATTTACTTTAATCAAATGAGAACTATTGACTTTCCTAATAATCCTGATGGAGCAAAACCTACATCTGTAGTATTTATCAAACAACCTGTAATCTTTACATCTTCTGCTCATCCCAAATTGGCAAAAGAATTTTTATTATATTTAGTACAACCAGAAAATTTAGGACCTTATATTAAAGGTGCCAGAGGTCGCTATTTTCCAATTATGTCTCAACTTTGGGAAGACCCATTTTGGAGGGATACAAAAGACCCTCACATTTCTGTAGCATCTCAACAATTGACTGCAAATCAAGCTCGTTTATTCAACAATTCTATTAGTCCTGCTTATTCTCAAGTATATTCAGAAAATATTTGGGGTAAGGCAATGCGACAAATTTTAATTGAAGGTTTATCGCCAACTGAAGCAACAGATATAGCTATTAAACAAATTACAGAAATATTTTCTCAGTGGCAAACTCGGCAATAAAGATAATATGGCAAAGTCAAAAATGAGGATGTTAAGTCATGTATTTCTGGAAAAAAAGCCTCCTAATTCAGATTGTTGGCTCTTTTTTAATATTGTCGTTGATAACAATATCAATTGTTGGGTATACAACATTTAGTCAAGCACGAATATCTTTAAAAGAATCCCTTTTCGACCGTCTTAGTTTTGCTGCCAAACTTAAAGAAAATGAACTTAATCGTTGGATATTAGATCGACGTCAAAATATCTTAGCGATCGCCGAATTACCAGAAATTAATAACCAAGCAAAAATTCTACTAACAAGCAAAAAATCTACTCCAGAATATGAATCATCTCAAGCTTCTCTAAAAACTTCTTTAACATCTTTCGTTACTAATCTTGGTAGCTTACAAGAAATTTTTATTTTAACCAGAAGTAGCAGAATTTTAGTTTCCAGTAATTCTAATAAAGTAGGCAAATATCAACCTTTAGTTCAATATAGCGAAGTAACAAAATCTACCACAGATTATTTGATTTCCAACTTTTACCACTCTGCTGAAACAGGTAAACCTATGATTAGTTTTGCTATCCCTATCCTCAGTGAAAATGGTAAGCAGCTAGGAATGCTTGCTGCCCACCTTAACTTAGACAGAATTGATAGTATTATTCGCGAGCAAGCAGGTTTAGGAGAAACATCAGAAACCTATTTAGTAGGTAATATTGGTAGTAGTTTGTCGAGGAGAAATGTATTTGTTTCAGCTACAAAATTTGGTTCAGAGGAATTTCCTGATGGTATTAATAGTAAAGGTATTAATAATGCTATTAATGGCAAGAATGGCCAAGGATTGTATATAAATTATAGAGGAGTACCAGTTATTGGTGTTTATCGGTGGCTCGAATATCAAGACTTAGCATTATTAGCAGAAATAGAACAAACAGAAGCATTTGCACCTGCTCGTCATCTTGCTAGTTCAATTTTGGTAATTGGTTTGACATTAGCTTTAGTCATGGCAATAGCTATGTTGTTATTAGGTCGTCAAATTGTACGACCAATTTTAGCGATCGCTCAGACAGCTAAATTAGTAACTGCAGGGGATCTAACCCAAAAAGTACCAGTAATAACTCAAAATGAAATTGGTTTTCTTGCTCAAACTTTTAATCAAATGATTCAACAATTAAAAAATTCATATCAGCAACTATCTGATTACAGTCATGTTTTAGAAATAAAAGTCGATGAAAGGACCCAAGAATTAACAATAAAAAATGCCGATCTTGAACAAACTCTTCAAAAATTAAAAGAAACTCAAGCTCAATTAATTCAGAATGAAAAAATGGTGAGTTTAGGTCAGTTAGTTGCCGGAGTTGCCCATGAAATTAATAACCCTGTTAGCTTTATCTATGGCAATATTAAACCTGCTAGAGATTATACAGAAAATATATTAGATTTACTCAACTTTTATCAGCAATATTATCCAGATCCAGTAGCTGAGATTAGAGACAAAGAAAATATAATAGAATTAGATTTTATCAAAGAAGATTTTCCTAGATTACTTAATTCGATGGAAGAAGGTTCTAGCAGAATTAAAGAAATAGTTTTATCCTTACGCAACTTTTCCCGTCACGATGAATCTTCTCTAAAAGAAGTAGACCTTCACGAAGGTATTGATAGTACCTTACTAATTTTGCAAAGTCGCCTCAAGC
Source organism: Okeania sp. (assembly GCF_983059655.1). Lineage (NCBI taxonomy): Bacteria > Bacillati > Cyanobacteriota > Cyanophyceae > Oscillatoriales > Microcoleaceae > Okeania > Okeania sp. The sequence goes on along the minus strand of NZ_CEZPJD010000056.1, from coordinate 1,939 downwards.
CCAAGGTCGGATTTCCAGAAATTAATATAATTAAAGAATATAATAATTTGCCATTAATCAAATGTTTGGCAGGTCAAATAAATCAAGTTTTTATGAATATTATAGCTAACGGTATTGATGCTTTAGAAATGTCTTGGGAACAATCAAACTCTAGATTTTGTAATATTCAACCCTATATTAAAATTCAGACTAAAGTTATCAATAAAGATTGGATAGCTATCCATATTACTGATAATGGAATGGGAATACCAGAAGAAGTGAAAAACCGAATATTTGATCCATTTTATACAACAAAACCTGTGGGGAAAGGCACGGGTTTAGGATTATCTTTAAGTTATCAAATTATAGTGGAAAAACACAATGGAAAATTTTATTGTAATTCCGTAGTCGGTCAGGGTACAGAATTTGCGATCGAATTGCCCATTGTTGATAGTTACCATTCTTGAATAATAGACATCTCCAGAAAAGAGAGTATCGGGAGTAGGGAGTAGGGAGTAGAAAAGAAGAAAAACAACTGTACCTCAGTAATACCATGTCCGGATAAGAGCGCGATCAAAAAACTCTTTGTTCTTCTTTATTTCCTTCTGACTGGTGACTCCTAATAAATATCCTAGCTATTTGTAGCAAATATTTACACGATCTAACATGACAAAACAAAAACGAGTGCTGATTTTGGGAGGCACTGGAAATGGATGGAAACTGGCAGCTTTAGCTACTACAATACCAGAGTTAGAGGTAATCAATTCTCTAGCGGGTCGCACTCGTCAACCTTCGATAAAATCTACCCATACAAGAATAGGGAGTTTTGGTGGTGTACCAGGGTTAACAGAATATCTACGAGCGCAACAAATAGATTTGTTAATTGATGCAACTCATCCTTTTGCAGTTCAAATTTCTTGGAATGCAGCGATCGCCACTTCAGAATTGAATATTCCTCGTTTGATGCTCATCTCCCCTGCATGGGAAAAAACTGAAGGCGATCGCTGGGTAGAAGTTGCAAATAACGAAGCTGTTATCGAAATTTTACCAAAATTAGCTCAACGAGTATTTCTGAGCATTGGTCGTCAAGAGTTAGCAAGTTATGCTCATCTCAACAACCTCTGGTTTTTAATGCGAACCATAGATCCACCTCAACTAAATGCCTTAATACCTCCAGGAAAAATATTGACTAAGCGTGGACCTTTTTCCTTATTAGAAGAGCGATCGCTTTTAGAGAAATATAATATTGAGGCGATCGTTAGTAAAAATAGTGGTGGCGATGCTACCTATGCCAAAATTATTGCGGCACGGAAATTATGTATTCCAGTAATAATGATCCAACGACCTCCCCTTCCTGATGGAAAACAGGTAACTGATGTAGAAAGTGCCGTTTCTTGGATCGGAAATTATATTTATTGAGTTCCACAGCAGTATAGCGCTACGCGCAAGTCAGAAGTCAGAAGTCAGAAGTTAGAAGTTAGAAGTAATCCCTGACGCTCGTTTGAGCGTCTATAATTGCCCTAACCTATTTGCGTAATGCTATAATAGCAATTTGAAAAAAGAATGTTACGAATAATAAGTGCAATAAAAAGACTTTACAAGAAATGTCCCTTTGACAAAGCGGTGCGACCCCGCGACGACGCCAGCTCGCTTGCGGAATGCCGACCAAGAGAGGGAATGCGCACCAAGAGAATAAAGATAATCTAAGACATAAAAACTGGTATTAAATCTATTCCCATACGACTCCAGGATTCTGAATTCTGAATTCTGGATTCTAAACTTTATAATTCTACACCTAGTGGCGTGTCAAGCTGAAAATGGTGTATTCAATTTTTGAGTATAATTCTTGCTATGACTAAGGTTTGGAGAATTTTCCTAAAACACTATTTCAAGCTTGACGCGCTACTAAAGTGAGAATGAAACAGCCCTGCGCTCAACAATGGGATGTTGTCCATAAAAA